>NZ_JAELTK010000090.1:0-22653 GCF_016428765.1 Delftia sp. ASV31 | reverse complement strand
GGGCCGCACCTTCACGGTCAAGACCTTCATCTGCGTGGGCGCGCTGTCGCTGATCACCGAAATGGGGCCGCGCCTCATCCACATCGACTACCTGCACCCGGCCTTTGCCGCCATTGCGGGTGGCCTGCTCATGGGCTCGGGCCTGCTGTTCCTGGCGCGCCACCGCTCCAGCCTGGGCGGCGCCACCATTGCCTCGCTCTACCTGCAGGACCGCTACGGCATCCGCGCCGGCAAGGTGCAGATGGCCATCGACTGCTGCGTGGTGCTGCTGGCGCTGTGGGTCGTGCCCTTCGAGCGCGTGGCCTGGTCGGTGCTGGCGGCCGTGATCATGGGCGTGTTCCTGGCCGTGAGCCACCGGCCCGGGCGCTACGCCGGGCAGTAGCCTCAGGGCGTCAGAGGCTGCCCATCGGGCGTGCGATAGCGGACCGTGATGCCGCTGTTGTCTGCGGCTGCCCCGTCATCGCTCATCGCATCGACGGCCTTGCCCACTCCCTTGCCGACGATTTTTGCCGTGCCCACAGCCGCATCCGCGGCCAGCCCCACGGCCGAGGCCGTGACGCTGACCGCCGTGGCCGTCACGGCCACCACGGTGCAGCCGGACAGCAGGGCGCTGGCGCACAGGCAAAGAAAAGCCCCCAGGGCCGGGGACCGTGAGGGCTTGCGGGACTTTGCAGACTTCATGATTGTCGTCCAACACACTGTGCGCAATCTTTGAAACCGGCAGAGCCTAAGTCAGGGACGCCGAGGAAGGGCCGCCCCGCACCGAGGGTGTCGTCCCCCTTCAGGGGGAAGGCGCGAAGCGACTCAGGGGGCATTTCAATGTATACGCATGCCGGGTGTGGCGCCTGGGAAAGGCTCCAGCACATAGATGCCGGGATTGCTTTTCTCATCGGCGTGGCTGGCTGCCAGCACCATGCCTTCGGAGATGCCGAACTTCATCTTGCGCGGCGCCAGGTTGGCCACCATCACGGTGAGCTTGCCCTGCAGCTGCTCGGGCTGGTACATGCTGGAGATGCCGGAGAACACGTTGCGTGTCTTGCCTTCGCCCACGTCCAGCGTGAGCTGCAGCAGCTTGGTCGAGCCTTCCACGGGCTTGCATTCCACGATCTTGGCGATGCGCAGGTCCACCTTGGCGAAGTCGTCGATGCTGATGGTTTCGGCAATCTCCTCGCCGCCGGGCAGGACCTTCTCGACCACGGGCTCGGGGGCCTCGAACAGGGCCTCCAGCTGATTGACGTCCACGCGCTGCATCAGGTGCTTGTACAGGCCGATGGCATGGCCGGCGCCCAGCAGGTTCTGTGCGTCGGCGAACTGCAGCGGCGCCACGTTCAGGAAGCCTTCCACCTGTTCGGCCACGGCCGGCAGGATGGGCTTCAGGTAGATGGTCAGCAGGCGGAAGGCCTCGATGCAGGTGGTGCACACGTCCTGCAGGCGGGCGTCCATGCCTTCCTGCTTGGCCAGCTCCCAGGGCTTGTTGGCATCCACGTATTCGTTGACGCGGTCGCACAGCTGCATGATTTCGCGCACGGCGCGGGCCGTGTCGCGGTTCTCGAAGGCCTGGACAACGGCCTCGCTCTGGCCGCGCAGCTGGGCCAGCAGGGCCTGGCCGTCTTCGCTGACCGTGCCCAGCTTGCCATCGAAGCGCTTGGCGATGAAGCCGGCCGCGCGCGAGGCGATGTTCACGTACTTGCCGATCAGGTCGGAATTGACGCGGGCCATGAAGTCATCGGGGTTGAAGTCGATGTCTTCATTCTTGCCGTTGAGCTTGGCGCCCAGGTAGTAGCGCAGCCACTCGGGGTTCATCTGCAGGCCCAGGTACTTGAGCGGGTCCAGGCCGGTGCCGCGGCTCTTGCTCATCTTCTCGCCGTTGTTCACGGTCATGAAGCCGTGCACGCAGATCTTGGTGGGCGTCTTGCGGCCGCTGAACTTGAGCATGGCGGGCCAGAACAGCGTGTGGAAGGTGATGATGTCCTTGCCGATGAAGTGGTACTGCTCCAGCGCGGGGTCGGCCATGTAGGCCTCGTAGTCCTCGCCACGGCGGTCCAGCAGGTTCTTGAGCGAGGCCAGGTAGCCCACGGGCGCGTCCAGCCAGACGTAGAAGTACTTGCCCGGCGCATCGGGGATCTCGATGCCGAAGTAGGGCGCGTCGCGCGAGATGTCCCAGTCGCCCAGGCCCTCGCTGGTCGTGCCGTCCGGGTTGGTGCGCACGCCGAACCATTCCTTGATCTTGTTGGCCACCTCGGGCTGCACATGCTGGCCGTCCTGGGTCCACTCGGTCAGGAACTCCACGCAGCGCGGGTCCGACAGCTTGAAGAAGAAATGCTCCGAGCTCTTGAGCACAGGCTTGGCGCCGGACAGCGCCGAGTAGGGATTGATCAGGTCGGTGGGCGCGTAGACGGCGCTGCAGACCTCGCAGTTGTCGCCGTACTGGTCCTTGGCATGGCAGCGCGGGCATTCGCCCTTGATGAAGCGGTCGGGCAGGAACATGTTCTTCTCGGTGTCGAAGAACTGCTCGATGGTGCGCGTCTCGATGAAGCCGGCAGCCTTCAGGTCCCTGTAGATCTGCTGGGCCAGCACGTGGTTCTCGGGCGCGTCGGTGTTGTGCCAGTTGTCGAAGGCGATGTGGAAGCCGTCCAGGTACTGCTTGCGGCCTGCGGCGATGTCGGCCACGAACTGCTGGGGCGTCTTGCCGGCCTTCTCGGCCGCAATCATGATGGGCGCGCCGTGGGCGTCATCGGCACCCACGAAGTTGACCGCGTTGCCCTGCATTCGCTGCGCACGCACCCAGGTGTCGGCCTGGATGTATTCCATGATGTGGCCGATGTGGAAGTTGCCGTTGGCGTACGGCAGGGCGGTGGTGACGAAGAGTTTGCGTGCGGTCATGGATGGCGGCTTTCTCGGGGGAACCTGACATTCTAGAAGGGCTGGGCGGTTGTGGGGCGGCGATGGCTTTTTGGCGCGCCTGCCGCGGTCCTTCGTCAAGGTGCGGCCGGGGCTTTTGCGTGACGGGAACGAAAACCATCCATGTTCTTCTTGGACGGCGAGACGGGTTCTTCTACTTGGGAGCAACGTCAGCCCGATGTGCTCGCCAAGTGCTGGTGGAATGCATTCTTCAATTCGTGATGATTGGTGTAGCCAAGGGTCTGCTCGCTCAGGATCCTGGCCAGGGACTCTTCGCTGGCCTGTATTCCGTTGATTTTCAAGACCGTGAAAATCAATGGAACGGGATGGGAGTAGTACTTGGGTCTTGCCAGGATGTCGTCCACCATGGCCGGGCCTGCTTCGAGTGCATTGAGAACGATGGGAAGGTAAGTGCCGTTGAGCAGAGCAAGCATTCGCTCGCATGCATTTTCAATGCCCTGTTCGGTCGTTGGCAGGTCAATGCAGGCGGCTTTTTCGCTGGTGGTCGACATGCTGTACACGAGACTCGCGTTTGCCAGGTTCGACGGGTAAGGAGGGGCCATTTGCGCGATTGCTGCCTGCAGTACGGGCTGCTCCACGAGGATGATGGCCTCATACGACCGGGTGTTGGTCAGATATTCAAAGTGAATGTTGGCAACGGCACCGGATTCTTTCCTGGTGATGTTGATTGTGTTCCTTGTGAACTTCGTGCCTGAAAGATGGGAAAGCTCTTTCTTCAGGAATTCAATCAGCCTTTTTTCGAAGTTCTTGCGCAGCTCGGCGGTGTTTTGCTTCATTTTTCTGATTGTTCAGATATTGAGAGGCCTGAAATCGCGGCGTCCTGTGCGCTTGGTAGGGAGGGTGCGCTTGCGGCCGGCACGCGCTGCCAGCCCAGGAACTGCTCTATGTCGCTGCGCCGCGCCAGCGCGTCGCGCCGGCCCAGGGCCATGAGTTCGCGGGTGAAGCTGCGCTCGAACAGCAGGTAGCTGGCCAGGGCGGCGCCGCGCGGGTCGCTGGCGTCCTGGCGCACGCCCAGGGCGCCCAGCAGGGTGCGCATGGGTAGCGGCAGCTGGCCCACATGGCGTGCGGCGATGGCGTCTATGCGCTCGGACGGCGAGATGACCAGCAACTGCAGCGGGCGCAGCCGGCTGCGTTCGCGGTCGGCGGGGGGGATCAGGGCCAGTGTCTGGTTGATGCGCTCGGCGCGCTCCACGTCCAGGGACAGGGCGTCCAGGAAGATGCTGGACAGCGTGTGGCCCGCGATGTGGGCCAGCGACGGGTAGCTTGCGCCTTCTGGCGGCGGCCTGGCCGGCGGCTCGGTGCGCCGGCCCGCGCCCACGACGAGGATGCGCTCGGCGCCCAGGTGGATGGCGGGCGCCAGCGGAGCGGTCTGGCGCATGGAGCCGTCGCCGAAGTATTCGGTGGCGCCGTCCAGCGGCAGCGGCGTGGCCGGAAAGATGAAGGGAATGGCCGAGGACGCCAGCAGGTGCGCGTGCGTGATCTGGGCGGCGGCGGCCTTGCGCTGGTTGCGCACCCAGGGCTGGAGCTGGTCCTGCGCCTGGCAGAAGGTCACGTGCTCGCTGGTGGTGTAGCTGGAGGCGGACACCGCCAGCGCACGCAGGTGGCCGTCCGCGATCAATTGCGGCAGGCGTTCCAGCGGAACCAGGCCGCGCGACAGCAGCCGGCCCAGGGGCTGGTTGTCCAGCAGCGAGCGCGGGCGCATGCGGCCCCAGCGCGCCAGGGCCCAGCCCAGCGACAGCAGGGTCAGCCAGCGCGCGCCGCTGCGCAGCACGCTCAGCGAGTCGGACAGGTAGATGTCCTCGGGCCGCAGGTTGCGCCAGATGCGCGACATGCGGCGCACGGCCCGGTCGAAATGGTCGCTGCCGCAGGCCAGGGCCGCCGCGTTGATGGCGCCGGCCGAGGTGCCGACCAGGATGGGGAAGGGATTGGGGCCATGCTGCTGGCCGCAGGCGCGGCGTATTTCGGCAATGGCCTCCAGCACGCCGGCCTGGTAGGCGGCGCGGGCGCCGCCGCCGCTGAGCAGCAGTCCGGTGCTGGGGGGAGGGAGGCTGGAGTCGGGTGAGGGCGCGGCATCGGGCATGCCTGGAGTGTGCCGCGCGCCGGCCGTCATCAGATCAGGGGATGACCCCGAAGGGATCAGGCCTTGGCCAGCAGGGAGCCCAGGTCCTTGCCGGAGATCAGGGCGATGCCCTGCTGCTTGGCCCAGGCGGCTGCATTCTCGGCCGGCGGCTGCAGCGACAGGTAGCAGACCGTGGCCGCATCGCGCGCCTGGCCTGCGGCCAGCAGGGCGCGCAGCGGCTCCATGCCGTGCACGCCGGCCTTCCAGCGCTTGGCGCTGGCCACGGTGGTGCTGCCTTCGCGTTCCAGCACGAAGTCGGCGCCGTCCTTGTCGGACAGGCGGGTCACGGTGTAGCCCTCGGCCTGCCAGGCGCGATCGAGCCGATCGGCGAACTCGCGCCAGCTTTGCTGGGCCGCAATCTCCAGGGCCTGCTCCACCTTGGCGGGGCTGGGCGCGCGCAGCTGGCGCCAGGCGGCAACGCAGCCTATGCCGAAGAAGGGCAGGGCGGTGATGGCGGCGAACGGCGCGATGTCCTTGGGCAGCAGCGCCGTGGACACCAGGGTCACCAGCGCGGCCAGCGCGATGCTGATCCACCAGCGCGAGCGCAGCAGGATCGCGAACAGGGAGTTGTGGGCCATCTTGAATTTCACGGGGCGGATCTTTCGCGGAAAAAGGCGGGAACAGGGGCCGCAAAGGCAGCAAGGCCCGCATTGTCTCGCGTGAGCGAGGGGATGGTGCCTTGGATAGACTATCCGGCTCTAGGAGTAATCAAAGCAATGGCAGTCACAGAACAAGCGCTCTTGGCCGCGCTCTCCAGCGTGCTCGACCCCCACACCGGCAAGGACTATGTGAGCACCCGCGCCCTGCGCAACCTGCAGGTCACGGGGGCCGACGTGGCCTTCGACGTGGAGATGGGCTATCCGGCGCAAAGCCTGGTGCCGGCGCTGCGCGGCCAGTTCGTCGCGGCGGCCAAGACCGTCGAGGGCGTGGGCAATGTCTCGGTCAACATCACGTCCAAGGTCGCCGCGCATGCGGTGCAGCGCGGCGTGCAGCTGCTGCCGGGCGTCAAGAACATCATCGCCATCTCGTCCGGCAAGGGCGGCGTGGGCAAGAGCACGACCACGGCCAACCTGGCGCTGGCGCTGGCCGCCGAGGGCGCGCGCGTGGGCATCCTGGATGCCGACATCTACGGCCCCAGCCAGCCCATGATGATGGGCATCTCGGGCCGCCCCGAAAGCCCCGACGGCAAGACCATGGAGCCCATGGAAAGCCATGGCGTGCAGGTCATGTCCATCGGCTTCCTGGTCAACAACGACCAGGCCATGATCTGGCGCGGCCCCATGGCCACGCAGGCGCTGGAGCAGATGCTGCGCCAGACCAACTGGAAGGATCTGGACTACCTGCTGGTGGACATGCCGCCCGGCACCGGCGACATCCAGCTGACGCTGGCCCAGCGCGTGCCCATGACGGGCGCCGTGGTCGTCACCACGCCCCAGGACATCGCGCTGATCGACGCCAAGAAGGGCGTGAAGATGTTCGAGAAGGTGGGCGTGCCCATCCTGGGCCTGGTGGAGAACATGGCGGCCCACGTCTGCACCAACTGCGGCCATGTGGAGCACATCTTCGGCGCCGAGGGCGGCAAGCAGATGGCGGCCGAGTACGGCATCGACTACCTGGGCGCACTGCCCCTGTCGCTGCAGATCCGCCTGCAGGCCGACAGCGGCAAGCCCACCGTGGTGGCCGAGCCCGACAGCGAAGCCGCGCAGATCTACAAGAAGGTGGCGCGCGACCTGGCCGTGAAGGTGGCGCTCAAGGCACGCGATTTCACGAGCAAGTTCCCCACCATCACGGTGAGCCAGGGAACCTGACCCTTCTGGCGCTGCCGGCATGAACCTGCTGACCTCGATGCGGTATCTGGCGGCGCTCAACGAGCACCGCCATTTCGGCCGCGCGGCGCTGGCATGCCACATCACCCAGCCGGCGCTGTCCAATGCGCTGCGCGCGCTGGAGGAGGAGTTCGGCACGGTCATCGTGCGCCGGGGCCGCTCGTTCGCGGGCTTCACGCCCGAGGGCGATCAGGTGCTGGCCACGGCCCTGGCCATGCTGCGGGCCGAGGAAGGCCTGCGCCAGGAACTGAGCGCCGCCGCCGGCGCGCTGCGCGGGCAGCTGCGCATGGCGGCCGTGCCCACGGCCATGCCCATGCTCACGCGATTTGCGGCCCTGCTGCGCGAGCACCATCCGGGCATCACGCCCGTGGTGCTGTCCATGAGCTCGGCCGAGATCGAGAGCGGGCTCGAAGACCTGTCGCTGGACCTGGCCCTGGGCTACAGCGCGCGCATGCCGCCGCGCGGCCCGCGCCTGCAGTCCTGGCCCCAGTACGAGGAGCACTACTACCTGCTGTGCCGCGAGTGCTGCGAGTGTCGCAATGAGCAGGGCGAGGGCCGGCCCTTTGCCTTTGGCGCCGACATCGCCTGGCGCGAAGTGGCCGGCATGCCGCTGTGCCTGCTCACCCCCGACATGCACAACCGCACGGTGATCGACGAGGCCTTCGCCGCCGTGGACATGGCCGTGCAGCCCGCCATGGAAACCAACTCCGTGCTGACCCTGGTGATGGCCGTGGCGCAAGGAACGGATGGCATGACCACCGTGCTGCCGGGCGCCATGGTGGCAACGGTGCGCCACATGCCAGGCCTGGTGGCGCGGCCACTGCGCTCGCCCGAACTGGTCACGCCCATAGGCTTCATGGCCCAGCAGGGCGTGGCGCCCACGCGCGCGCTGCAGGCGGCGCTGCAACTTCAGGACGACGCCGGTTGGCGTGCGCAGTGCCTGCGGCATGCGGGGGCGCTGAAAGACTAGGCGGGTTGTGCAGTCTCTGGCGTGGCGTTCGGCGCGGCATTCAGTGCGGCGCGCACCACGTCGGGCGTGAAGGGCGCGGCATAGAAGCGCCGGCCGGTGGCGTCGAACAGCGCATTGGCCAGCGCGGCCGGGCCGGGGACCGAGGCCGATTCGCCTGCGCCCATGGGGGGCTCGTCCTGGCGCGGCATCAGCACCACTTCGATGGGAGGCAGGTCGCGGAAGCCGATGATGGGGTAGCTGCCCCACTCGCGGCTGGCCACGCCTTGCGCATTGAAGGCGACCTTCTCCATCAGGCTGCGGCTCAGGGTCTGGATGACGTTGCCGTGGATCTGGTGGCGCACGCCGTCGGGGTTGACCATCATTCCCGTGTCCTGGCCCACGACTAGGCGCCGCACGGCGATGCGGCCGCTGGCGGGGTCCACGTCGATGTCGATGACCCAGGCGGCCCAGGCCGCGCCAAAGCCGGGAAAGCGGCTGTGGATGTAGCGCGCATAGGCCACGCCGCGCCCGTGCAGCAGGCCGTCGGCGCCGGGGCGGCCCCGGCTTCCCGGCTGGTTTTGCTGCCAGCCCGCGTGGCGTGCCGTGGCCTCGATCAGTTCGACGGCGCGCGGGTCATCGAGGTGGCGAACACGGTAGTCCACGGGGTCGGCGCCGGCCGCATGGGCCAGCTCGTCGATCATGCAATCGTGTGCAAAGGAATTGGGCAGGGCCGAGACGCCGCGCAGCCAGGACGAGCGCACGATGGGCGCCATGTCATGGCAGGTGATGCGCTGGCTGGCGTAGCGGTAGGGCGGCACGGCCGTGCGGTCGCCCATCTCCAGCGTGCGCGGCTCGCCCGGGATGCGGCCGGTGAGCAGCAGGGCCAGCAGCGGCGCGTCGTTGGAGGGGTAGCGCACGGCAAAGTCGTAGGCCAGCAGTTCGCCCCGGGCATCGATGGCCGCGCTCACGTCCATGAGCTGGGCCGTGCCCTTGGGCTCCCACTGGTGTTCCTGCTCGCGCGTGAGCTGCACGCGCACGGGCGCACCCACGGCCATGGACAGCAGGGCGGCGTCGGCGCAGACATCGTCGGCGCAGTTGCGGCCGTAGCAGCCGGCCGCCTCCAGGCGCACGATCTCGATGCGGTCCTCGCCCAATTGCAGCAGGCGGTCCAGGTCGGTGCGCAGCATGTGGGGGTTCTGCGTGCCGGCCCAGAGCTTGAGACGGCCCCCGCTGAAATCGGCCACGGCGCAGGACGGGCCGATGGAGGCATGCATCTGGTAGGGCCAGACGTAGCTGCGGCGCAGTTCGGTGGCCGCACCCGTGCCGACGCCCGCGAAGGCATCGTCCACAGTGCCCTGGTCCACCAGCGCACGGTGTTGGGCAGGATTGGCGCGGATGGCTGCGGCCAAGTCAGACAGATCGGGCGCCGGCGGCACGGCCTGCCATTGCACGCGCAGCGCGCGCATGGCGGCAATGGCCTGTTCCTCGCGGTCGGCGACCACGCCGACGAAGTCGCCCTCGGTGACCACCTGCACGTTGCCGGGCAGGTGGGCCACGGAGTCGCGCTCCACGGCCACCAGGCAGCGGCCGATGAAATCGCCGCCGTCGCGGCCCGGGTGCGGAGGGCGGATGACGCGGCCATGGCGCATGCCGGGCACGCGCACATCGTGCACAAAGCTCAGCTCGCCCGTGGCCTTGGCGGGGATGTCCACGCGCGCCGCGCCACGGCCGACGAGCCGGTATTCGCTGGCGGGCTTGAGCTTCACTTCCTGATCGGGCGGGGCCAGCGTCAGCTGCAGTTGCTGGCCGCGCAGCAGATCGCCATAGCCGAGTTCGCGGGCATCGCTGCCATCGGCAAAGCGCACCGCACCTTCGCGCGCCTGGAGCCGGTCCGCCGCCACGCTCCATCGCTGCGCGGCCAGCGCCAGCAGCTGCTCGCGCGCCTGGGCGGAGGCGCGGCGCAGCGGCACGGCCGAGATCTGGATGCTGGCGCTGGCAATGGTCGGGCCCTGGTTGGGCGCGGCGGCCGTGTGGCCCAGCACCATGTCCAGGCGCGCCAAAGGCACTTCGAGCTCTTCCGCCACGATCTGCGCCAGGGCCGTGCGTATGCCCGTGCCCAGGTCCACATGGCCGTTGAAGGCCAGGGCGCGCCAGCCCTGGGGCGCGGCATCGTCGGCCAGCACGGCCACGAAGACCTCGGGCGTGGATTGCACATAGTCGGTGGCCGTGCCGGGCTGGCCGGGCGCAGGGCGCGGCGGCGCCACGGGCTGGCGCACCACAAGCAGGGTGTCGGCGCGCGTGAGCAGCTGTGCGTGCAGGGCTTGGGGCTGGGGCAGGTTCATGGGGCGGTGTTCTTCGCGGGCACGCTCTCAGGCGTGCCCTGTGCATGTTATGCACTCCGGGGCCGGCTGCGCAGGACCGGCCCCATAGGCGCGTTGGCGCGGTGGGATCAACCTGCGGCGAGGGCGTCGGTGTCGGCGATGGCCTGGCCCAGCGGCATCACCGCCGCGTACTTCTGGGCCATGTCGAACAGATTGGCTTCGTGCGGGCCCAGGGCGCGGTCGCCGCAGCAGTCGGCCACGACCAGCGGGCGAAAGCCCGACTGCATGGCATCGACCACGCTGGCGCGCACGCAGCCGCTGGTCACGCAGCCGGCCACCAGCAGGGTCTGCACGCCGCGTTGGGCCAGCCAGGGTGCGAGCATGGTGCCGAAGAAGGCCGAGGGCGTGCTCTTGCGCACCACGTATTCGCCAGCGGCCGGGGCCAGCTGGGGCACGATGGCGCTGTTGGGGCTGTCTTCCTTCAGGGTCAGCATGCCGGGCACCTTCAGGCAGAAGATGTTGTGGTCGGCATCGTCGTCCGAGAACACGATGCGGCTGTGCGCCACGGGCCAGCCGCGCTCGCGCGCATGGGCCAGCAGGTGCTGCGTCTGCGCGATGGCTTCGGGGATGTTGCCGCCGCCGAAGACGGCCGGGTCGGCAAAGCCGTTGACGAAGTCGATGATGAGCAGGCCGAACGGGGCCTTGAGCGGCAGCGGCGTGCCGAAGCCCTGGCGTGCATAAACCGAGATGTCAGCAGAGATGTCGCCCTGCACGCCCTCGGTGGGAACGCTCTGCGCGCCGGTGGCCTGGCCGGTAGTTGTCGTGGTCATGCGATGTCCTTTCCTTGCTTGGACCTTTTGGCGGCGCGCGCCAGTCCTTCCTCGTCCTGCACCACGCCGTCGATGACCGTGGGCTTGCCGTCCAGCGCCACCGAGCAGTGGCGCATGGGAATGTCGATGTGGCAGGCCGTGGTGCGGCTGCCCCCGGCCTCGTTGTTGGGGCCCATGGACCACAGGAAGTTGCCCTCGAAGGCGCGGGCGTCCATGCCGATGTGGGTTTCCTTGTTGTAGTGGGCCAGCATGGACCAGTGGGCGCGCGGCTGCAGCCCCCAGCCGATGTGGGAGACGGCGTAGGCCTCGGGGTCCTCGTAGGAGGCCATGTACTCCTTGAGGATGTCGGCCTGCAGGCCGCCGCTGATGCGCGTGACGTAGCCCTTTTCGATGACGAGTTCGATGGGCTCGGTCACGTAGTCCTTCATGGGCAGCAGGATGTCGCCCCGGTCCAGCACCACGCGGCCGTTGCTCTCGCCCTCGTCGGGCCAGGTCAGCACGAAGCCGCTGGGCCAGTGGTCCCAGCGGCCGGGCTGGTCCACGAAGCCGTATTCGCAGATGGCCGGGAAGCTGCCCAGGCGGCAGCGCAGGTCGGTGCCCGCGGCCGAGGTGATGTGCATCTGCCCGGCCGCCTCGATCAGCTTGGACGCGGCCTGCACGCGCGCGCGGTCGCCCTCGGTGGGCACCAGGCGGCACAGCACCTCGGGCGGCTCCACGGCCAGCAGGATCTTGGTGCCGGTCTGCAGGATCTCGTGCTGCTCTGGCGAGAACAGCAGCGTCATCAGGTCCAGCACCAGGTCGCTGGCCTTGAGCGCGGCGATGGCGGCGGGGTTGCCGGTCAGCGGCGTCGTGCCCAGGTAGGCCAGCGAGTCGCGGCTCAGTGATTTTTCGGCATTGACGGGCGGCAGGTCCAGGCGGTTGACGCGCGCCCCCATTTCGCTGGAGGCGGCAATGGCGCAGCGCAGTGTCTGCGGGTGCGTGTCGGCGCCCGTGAGCACGGTGACGGTCTGGCCGGCTTCGAGCCGGGACAGTGTGAGCACCTGCTTCCAGGCGTGGATCAGATCGATATCGCTGACGGACATGGTCGGCTCCTTGGTGTCGCGATGGATGGGAGTGGGCTGCGGTTGGACATTCAGTCCACCCGCGCGCCGAGGAAATCGCCCAAGGCCACGTAGAACCCGGCCTCGTTGTCCCAGGGAATCATGTGGCCGGCATTGGGCACGCGCACATGCTCGGTCTGGGGTGCCAGGCCTTGCCACTCGGCCACGTCCTCGCTGCGCACCACGTCGCCGCGCTCGGCCGTGACCAGCAGCAGCGGGTGCTGGATGCGGGGCAGGTCGGCATGGATGTCGTCACGGCCGAAGTCCTCGAAGCTCTGCACGATGGCCGGCTCGTGGCAGGTGTGCAGCCACTGGGCGCGCAGCTGGCGCTGCTCTTCGGTCCAGGTGGGGCAGAAGGCGCGCATGGCCTCGGCATCCATGCCCAGCGTGGCCTGGCGGATGGAGTCCACATACCAGGGCAGGGCGGCCGGGTAGGCGCGGCGGCCGGGGCCGGAGACCGGCGGATCGACGATGACCAGGCGCGTGAGCCCCACCGGCTGGCTGCGCGCGGCGCGCACGGCGATGCGCCCGCCCATGGAGTGGCCGACCAACGCCCAGCGCTGCAGGCCCAGGGCCTGGGCGAAGGCGGCCACGTCGGCGGCCTGGGCATCGAGGCTGTAGTCCAGGCCCGGGCCGGAGGACGACAGGCCGCGCCCGCGCACATCGAGCACATAGGTGTCGAACTGGCGGCCCAGGTGCTCGGCCACGAAGCCCCAGGTCACGGCCGGGCTGGTGATGCCGGGGATCAGGATGACGGCGTCGCGCTGCGCGCGTTCGCCCTCGGCGCCGCCGTAGCGCAGGTAGTGCTGGCGGATGCCGTTGGCGTGGACGTTGCCGCCGTAGCGGAATGTGCTGGGGGTGCTGGAGGTGCTCGTCATGCGTGTGTTCCTCAGGCCTTGGCTGCGCTGGTGCCGGTGTCGTAGGGATAGGCGCCTGACAGCAGCGCACCCGCGCCCGGCACCACGGGGTCCAGCCCCAGTTCCTTGAGGATGGCATAGGTGGTGGCGATGGAGGCGGTCAGCACGGGCTTGCCGGTCTGGGCCTCGACCTGGGCCACGGCCGGCAGCGAGGGCATCTGCACGCAGGCCGACAGCACGATCACGTCGGCGTCGGCGTAGTTCATGCCGGCCACGATACCGGGCAGCTTGGCGGGGTCGTGGCGGCCCACGTCCAGGTTGTCGGGGATCTCCAGCGCGCGCCAGTCCACGATCTCGAAGCCTTCGGCGGCCACGTAGTCCATGACCAGCTGGGTCAGCGGAATCATGTAGGGCGCCACCAGGGCGATCTTCTTGGCGCCCATGACCTTGAGCGCTTCCACCAGCGCGCCGGCGCTGGTGATCACCGGGGCGGTGGCGCCATTGCTGGCCGTGCGCTCGGTCAGGCGCTGCTGCGAGACGCGGTGGTAGCCCTTGCCCATGGCCATGATGGCCACTAGGCAGGCATAGCCCAGCACGTCCACGCGCGCGTCGCTCAGCTCCAGCGCGCAGCGGTCGCTTTCGGCGTCCATGGCGGCCAGTTCCTCCTTCTGCACCTTCTTCATGCGCATGCGGCTGGAGTGGAAGGTGAAGCGGTCCTGCGGGCGCAGCGTGGAGTGGGCCTGCAGCATGGCCGGCACCTCGGTCTCCATGGTGGTGTTGGAGCTGGGGACGATCTGGCCGATGCGGAACGTTTTGGTCATGGACTTGCCTTTGCGAAGTTTCGAGGGTTTCTGATCAGAATCAACTGAGTGTGTACGCTTTATTCTTGCAAAAGACGTGCCGCCTTGCAAATGAGAATTTTCTCGGGGTTTGTACTGATTTGGTGCAGAAATTGCACCAAAAATGGCGAACTTCAATTTATTCTGCCGCCCTATGGTGCATGCGTCGATTTGAAAAATTCAAGCGCATACACCTGAATTAAGTGTTTTTGTTGCCTGGCACGCTTCCTGCTTTACACCCTGCAAGGACGCGCCGAAGCAACGGTTGCCCCGTCTGGCTTTCAACATTCCTGCAAGGAGAAAACTGTGTCTCAATCCCCTCGAATCGCCGTTGTCGGCGCCGGTCTCGGCGGGGCTGCAGCTGCCAAGCTGCTGCTCCAGGAAGGCTTCAATGTCCGCGTCTATGAGCAGGCGCCCAGCTTCTCGCGCCTGGGAGCCGGCATCCACGTCGGGCCCAATGTGATGAAGATCCTGCGCCGCATCGGCATCGAGGACGCGCTCAACGAGCAGGGCTCCCATCCCGACTACTGGTACAGCCGCCATTGGCAGACGGGCGACGTGCTGGCCCAGATCCCGCTGGGCGACTACGCCGTCAAGGAATACGGCGCCAGCTACCTGACCGTGCACCGTGGCGACTTCCATGCGCTGCTGGTCGAGGCCCTGCCCGACAGCGTGATGGCCTACGGCAAGTTCCTGACCAAGGTGGAGGACCGCGGCAACGTGGTGGTCATGCACTTTGCCGACGGCACGACCGAGGAGGCGGACATCGTCATCGGCGCCGATGGCGTGAACTCCCGCATCCGCGAGGAACTGCTGGGCCCGGAGCTGCCCAAGTACGCGGGCTACCTGGCCCACCGCGCCGTGTTCCCCACGCCCGAGGTCAAGGCCGGCATGCTGCCCTTCGACGCCTGCGTGAAGTGGTGGAGCGATGACCGCCACATGATGACCTACTTCGTCACCGGCAAGGCCGACGAGCTGTACTACGTGACCGGCGTGCCCGTCGAGAAGTGGGACCTCAACGACCGCTGGCTGCCCAGCAGCAAGGAAGAGATGCGCGAGGCCTTCTCGGGCTGGCATCCCACCGTGCAGGCACTGATCGACGCCACCGTGGAAGTGACCAAGTGGTCGCTGCTCGAGCGCGATCCGCTGCCGCTGTGGAGCCGTGGCCGCCTGGTGCTGCTGGGCGATGCCTGCCACCCCATGAAGCCCCACATGGCCCAGGGTGCGGCCATGGCCATCGAGGACGGCGCCATGCTGGCGCGCTGCCTCAAGGAAGTCGGCGCGCACAACCATGAGCTGGCCTTCGCCCTGTACGAAGCCAACCGTGCCGAGCGCGCCAGCAAGGTGCAGCGCATCTCGCACGACAACACCTGGCTGCGCACCAACGAAGATCCGTCCTGGTGCTTCGGCTACGACGTGTTCAACGTGCCCCTGGTCGAGCCCAAGGTCAAGGCAGCGGCCTGATACTCGCTGCCTTGCCGGACGAGGGGAGGGGAGGGAATCCCCCCCCTCCTGTCCGGCCGCAGAACGCCGACATCCTGAACCGCAGCCAAGTTGCAAGAGCCTCGTCCCATGGGAACCCCAGTCCATCCAAGCAGTACCCCCAGCCCCATCCGCCTGCAGGTCAATGCACGCGCATGCGAGGTGCCGGCAGCGCCCGGGACGGCGCTGCTGCATGTGCTGCGCAATGACCTGGAGCTGAACGGGCCCAAGTACGGCTGCGGCCTGGGCGAATGCGGCGCCTGCACGGTGCTGATCGATGGCGTGGCCGCGCGTTCCTGCGTGATCCCCGTGCGGGCGGCCGTGGGCCGCGAGGTCACCACGCTGGAAGGCCTGGGCTCGCGCCAGTGCCCCGGCCCCACGCAGCAGGCCTTCATCGACTGCCAGGCGGCCCAGTGCGGCTACTGCCTCAACGGCATGATCATGACCGTGGAGGCCCTGCTGCGCCGCAACCCCAATCCGACCGAGCAGGAGCTGCGCAACGAGCTGCACCACAACCTGTGCCGCTGCGGCACGCATGTGGAAATCATGCAAGCCGCCCTGCGCGCCGTGCAGCTGCGTGCGCAACGCGCCGCGCTGCAGGCACCCTCCGGTTTTCCATCTTCCAGCGCGGGCGAGGTCCAGCCATGAGCCCGGCCGGCCACACACCCGCCCTGCCTTCCGACCTGCTGCACGGCCTGGCACTGCGCCCGCCCGTCGCGGCCTGGGACGGTCTGCGCTACCGGGGCAGCGTGCCCCTGCATGCACGGCTGCAGGACGCCCAGGCCATGGCCGGCGTGGTGGCCGCGGTGCAGCGCGGGCATTTTCTGGGTGTGGTGGCCGTGGCGCCTGTCCATGCCCGGCAGGCCGCTGCCAGCCTGGCCCCTGCCTGGGATGACCGGCAGGAAGCCAGGGCCGCCAGCGCGCCCCGTGCTGCCGACAGAGCCGACAGAGCCGACAAGGCTGGCAAGGCCGACCTGCCCGATGCCGGCCGCTATGTCTGGCGCATGGCGGCGCCCGTGTCTTGCGAGGGTGCCGCACGCGCAGCCGTGTGGTGCCTGGACGGCCATGCCAGCGTCTGGCTGCCGCCCTGCGACGCGGATGTGCGGCAGATGATCGGCCGTGAACTGGCCGCATTGCTGCAATGCCCCGAGTCCGCGCTGAGGCTGTTCAGCCTGCCGGCCACGGCGGCCGGCACCCCGCATGTGCTGGATCTCATGGACGCAGCGGCCGATGCGGCCCTGCTGTCCCAGGCCGTGGGCCGGCCTGTCAGCGTGGCCTGCGAGGCCTGGACTGCTGCGGGCAGCGCAGACAGCCGGGAGCTGGTGCTGCGCGTGGATGCGCAGCCCTCGCAAGGGCTTGAAGCCGACACGGCGGTGCAGCCTCAGCCGGGCAATGCATCGCCGCAGCCAGACCTGCTGCTGTCCGACACGCCCTGGGCCGTGCGCCCCAGCATGGCGCGCCTGCTGAGCCAGCCCGAGCTGGCGCGCGCCGCGGCCCTGGCCACCGTGCTCGATGCCGGCGAAGTGCATGAACGCAGGCTGGCCGCCAGCCTGCGGCATGCCGGCGTCGATGATCTGAATGCCGCCCAGGTCTTTGCCCGCGAAAGCCACTGGCATGAGCAGGCCCTGGACCAGGGCCGTGATCCGCTGCAATGGCGGCTGCAGCACCTGCCCGAAGGCCCGGTGCGCGATCTGGCCCGGCAGGTGGCCGAGCGTGCGCAGGCATCGCAGCAGGCACCGTCCCACCAGGGCGCCGATGGCCGCCTGCTGGGCCGGGGCTTTGCCACCGCCCAGCTGCAGACCCTGGATGCGCAGGGCGCCGATCTCCATGCCTGGAGCGCCTGGGTGGCCGAGGTGGCCGTGCACCCGCAAACGGGCGAGATCGAAGTGACCCGCGTCGTGGCCGGCCATGACAGCCGCAGCCTGCAAGCGGCGCAGGCCGCCAGCACGCGGCCCGAGATCGTCCAGCAGGACCCGCAACTGCTGGCCGACGCGCGCCGGCTGCTGGGCGCGGCCCCCGCTTTTGACGACTGGGCAGGGTCCACAGCTTCCGCTGCTTCTTTCGATGTGATCGCCAAGCCCGGCTCCGACCTGGCGCAGCATGCGCCCGGCGATGTCGCGGTCATCCGCCAGGGCGATCTGGCGCTGGATGGCGTGGCCACGCTGCCCGCCGCCGCCGCCATTGCCAACGCCATTCACCATGCGACAGGCGTGCGCCTGCGCGAAGTGCCCTTCCAGCCCGAGCAGTTGCGCCTGGCGCTGGCGGGCGAGGGGGCGGGCAGGCCCGGTGCGGCGCGGCCCGGCCGTGGCTGGGGCTGGCTGGCCGCAGGCGCCGCAGGCCTTGCCGGCATGGCCGCCATGGCCTGGCCGCTGAAGCCGGCCCTGCCGCTGACCGACGGACCCGATGTTTCCCTGTACTCGCCGCAGGCTCTGGAGCGCGGCCGCCTGGTGGCGGCTGCGGGCGACTGCGTGGTTTGCCACACGGCCCCGGGCGGCGCGGCCAATGCCGGCGGCTTCGGGCTGGAGACGCCGTTCGGCACCATCTACTCCACCAACATCACGCCCGACAACGAAACCGGCATCGGCCGCTGGTCCTACGCGGCCTTCGAGCGCGCCATGCGCCACGGCATCCACCAGGACGGGCGCCAGCTGTATCCGGCCTTCCCGTACACGGCCTTCGCCAAGCTCAGCGATGGCGACCTGCAGGCCCTCTACGGCTACCTGATGTCCCAGCCCGCCGTGAAGGCCAAGGCGCCCGAGACGCAGCTGGCCTTCCCCTACAACCTGCGCCCGGCCATGGCGGGCTGGAACCTGCTGTTCCACGACGCCACTCCCTTCAAGGCCGACCCCGCGCGCAGCGCCGAATGGAACCGGGGCGCCTACCTGGTCGAAGGCGCGGGCCACTGCGCGGCCTGCCACTCGCCGCGCAATGCGCTGGGTGCCGAAAAGACCGGCATCCACTACCTGGGCGGCGGCGAGGCCGAAGGCTGGACGGCGCCCGCGCTCAATCAACTGGCCGGCGGCAAGCTGCCCTGGAGCCGCGAAGAGCTGTACCAGTACCTGCGCACCGGCTTCTCGGCCCGCCACGGTGTGGCGGCCGGCCCCATGGCGCCCGTCATCCACGGCCTGGCCCAGTTGCCCGAAGCCGATGTGCGCGCCATGGCCACCTATCTGATGGAACTGCCGGGCCAGGCCCCTCAGGCTTCCCAGGCTGCCCCTGCCATGTCGCCACCGGCGCCGGCCGCCGTGCAGGCGGTGGCGCCTGCGGCACCACCTGCCAGGGCCCTGGACCGCCACGCCAATGGCGAACGCATCTACCAGAACGCCTGCGCCGTCTGCCATGAGGCGGGCAGCGGTCCCACATTGTTCGGCGTCAAGCCGCAGCTGGCTTTGAACACCAACCTGCACGCGGACAGCCCCGACAACCTGGTCCAGGTGATCCTGAACGGCATACAGGCGCCGGCCGACGATGCGCTGGGCTACATGCCCGGCTTCGGGGACAGCCTGGACGACAGGCAGATCGCGGACCTGCTCGGATATTTGCGCGAACGATTTGCACCGGAGGAAAAAGCTTGGCCAGACGACACGAAGACGATTAACCGGCTGCGCATGCAGGCACAGGCGCATGCGCACTGAGGGCGGCAATGGGCAGCAATGGGCGGCGGCATGGGCGATGCCGCGGATATGGACACCTTGCCCTGGAATCTCTCCAGGGCCTGGGTCCTGACATCTGATGCTGGGGACGGGTGATGGGCAACAACGGGCGGTGCTGTCGATGTGCAGCCTGTCCGCAATGCGCCCATCGCCCGGATGCAGAGACCGACATCCGGAAATTTTTCATCGGGCCATGGAGATGGCGCCGAGGGAGCGGTTCGCTCCGGATGTGTGAAGGGTGGAAGGCACGGCAGGAGACGGCAACACAAGCTGAACGGCCTTGCCTGGGAAAAGACAGATTCAACAATTGCGATGGCTAGAAAAGGAGTCCCTGCATGTCATCTACATACATTTCGGTGGAAAAAGGCATCCAGACAGCGGGTGTCGGCAAGTTCCAATATCGGCTGTTCGTCATCTTCGGGCTGGTCTGGCTGGCCGATGCCATGCAGGTGCTGTCCATCGGCTTCAGCGCGCCGTCCATTGCCAAGACCTTCGGCAAGACCGTGCCCGAGGCGCTGCAGACCGGCACCTTCTTCTTCATCGGCATGCTGATCGGCGCCTTCGTCTTCGGCCGCCTGGCCGACCGCATCGGGCGCCGCCCGGTGCTGATGATGGCCGTGGTGATCGACGCCTTTGCGGGCGTGGCCTCGGCCTTTGCGCCCGAGTTCGCCTGGCTGCTGGTGCTGCGCTTCATCACCGGCATCGGCGTGGGCGGCACGCTGCCCGTGGACTACACCATGATGGCCGAGTTCCTGCCCAGCGACCGCCGCGGCCGCTGGCTGGTGCTGCTGGAATCGTTCTGGGCCGTGGGCACCATCTTCCTGGCCATCCTGGCGCTGGTGGCCGTGTCCTGGGGTGACGATGCCTGGCGCGTGATCTTCTTCGTGACCGGACTGCCGGCGCTGATCGGCGTGGTGCTGCGCTTCTACATCCCCGAGTCGCCCATGTTCCTCAACCGCAACGGCAAGTCCGAAGAGGCCCGCAAGGTGCTGCAGCGGGTGGCCAAGGTCAACGGCACCACGGCGGACATCCCCGCCCTGCAGCCTGAAAAGCAGGAGCGCAAATCCATCCTCGCGCTGTTCAACGGCGACCTGCGCCGCCGCAGCCTCTCGCTGTTCCTGGCCTGGGCGCTGATCTCCATCGCCTACTACGGTGTCTTCGTCTACCTGCCTGTCAAGCTCAGCAGCGAGGGCTTCGCCTTCATGCGCGGCCAGGTCTTCCTGGTGGTGCTGGCCCTGGTGCAACTGCCCGGCTTTGCACTGTCGGCCTATGGCGTGGAGCGCTGGGGCCGCAAGCCCACGCTGATCGGCTTTTTGCTGCTCAGCGCCGTCGGCTGCATGTTCTACAGCCTGGGCTCGTCGCCCTTCGTGGTCATCGGCTCCACCCTGCTGATGAGCTTCTCGCTGCTGGGCACCTGGGGCGCGCTGTATGCCTTCACCCCCGAGGTCTACCCCACCGACCTGCGTGCCAGCGGCATGGGCATGGCCGGCGCCGTGGCGCGCTTCGGCGGCCTGTTCGCCCCGGCCATCATTGCGCCCATCATGGCCACCCACTTCACACTGGCCCTGGCCGTGCTGTCCGCCATGCTGGTGGGCGGTGCCCTGTCGATCTGGGCCGTGGATGTGGAATCGCGCAACCGGGCGCTGGATTGATGACGGCCTGAGCTGACTGAAAGGTCGGTTCAGCAAAAAGGCCAGAAGGATTTGTCCTTCTGGCCTTTGTTTTTGGGGAGGCTGCAACGGCTCAATCCGCCTCGCCACCTTCCAGCATCTTCTTGAGCAGAAAATCCAGCGCCAGGCGCTCGGCCGGATTGAGCTTGCCGTAGGTGCTTTCGGTGATCTGCTTGGCGAAGGGCTCCATGTCGCGCACCAGGTCCTGGCCGGCCTCGGTGAGGTTGATGACGACCTTGCGGCGGTCGATGCGGTCATGGTCCACCTGCACCAGTTCGCGCTGCTTGAGCCGGTCCACCACGCCGCGGATGGTGGCCTGGTCGATCACGGTGGCCTTGACGATGTCGGCCAGCGAGCTGCCGCTGTTGTCGCGCACGGAGCACAGCACCACGAATTGCGCAGCCGTGAGCTGCGAGTCGGGAATGTATTGCTGGAAGAGTGCAGTGTGGCGCTGATAGACACGCCGCAGCAGGTGGCCGATCTGGTCTGAAAAATGATAGCCATCCTGTGGCGTCATGGCTGATGGCGGGTGGTTCATGGTGCGCGTGAGCTTATCAAAATTCACACCAAATACCGTGTGATTTGCGACAAGCCGGGCGCATTTGCCAAGTGGCGCAAACCCGCGCTGGCTGCGGCATCCGCAAGACCTGTGGCAGCAGGCGCAGCACTGCCCGGCGGCTCATTTGCCGATTGAATGGCGCAATCATCCGTTTGAATTTGACGGCTTGCCCGGCAGGCCTTGAAATGGCATGAGAGACAAAGCGCCAGCGGACCGGACCGCGCCGCTCCCCACAACGAAAGCCAGCAGGGACACCCATGCCAGCCACACAAGGGAAGATCATTCCCATTGCCGTCCTCAATGCCGCTGTTGCCAACAGCGCACTCGGCGGCCATGAGCGCGAGGCCGTCGAGCACGCCATTGCCGTCCATGCCCGGCGCCCCGGCCCCCTGATCGAGTTGCTGCACGCCGTGCAGGACATGCTGGGCCATATCCCCGAAGCCGCCGTGCCGCGCATTGCCGATGCGCTGAACCTCTCGCGTGCCGAGGTGCATGGCGTCATCTCCTACTACCCCCATTTCCGCAGCACGCCAGCGGGCCGCCATGTGCTGCAGGTCTGCCGCGCCGAGGCCTGCCAGTCGCGCGGTGCGGACGCGCTGCTGGCCCACGCAGGCCAGGCGCTGGGCTGCGGATCGAGTGGGCACGGGCACGGGCATGGGCATGCAACCAGTGCCGATGGCGCCGTCACGCTGGAATCGGTCTACTGCCTGGGCCTGTGCGCGTCATCGCCTGCCGTGATGCTCGATGGCCAGCCCCATGCGCATGTCTCGGCCAATGGGCTGGATGCACTCATCGCGCAATGCCGCCAGCCGGAGCAGGCCGGCGAGCCGGTGGCCCAGCCTGCGCATGCAGGGGCGGGGGCAGGCCCCGGCGTGCGCGTCTATGTGCCCCGCGATGCCGCCGCGCTGGCCGTGGGCGCTGACGCCGTGGCCGGCGCCCTGCAGCGCGAGTGCGCGGCGCGCGGCCTTCAGGTGCAGATCGTGCGCAACGGCTCGCGCGGCCTGCTGTGGCTGGAGACCCTGGTGGAGGTCGAGACGCCCGAAGGCCGCGTGGCCTACGGCCCGGTCACGGCCGATGCGGTGCCGGGCCTGATCGATGCCGGAATGCTGCAGGGCGGCAGCCATGCGCTGTGCCATGGACTGACCGAGGCCATTGCCTACCTGGCGCGCCAGGAGCGCCTGACCTTTGCGCGCGTGGGCGTCATCGACCCGCTGAACCTGGCCGACTATGCAGCCCATGGCGGCTGGCAGGGGCTGGAGCGCGCGGCGCGCATGGAGCCCGCGGCCATCGTGCAGGAGGTGCTGGATTCGGGCCTGCGCGGCCGTGGCGGTGCGGCGTTCCCGGCCGGCATCAAGTGGAAGACCGTGGCCGCCGCAGCGGGGCCGCAAAAGTACATTGCCTGCAACGCCGACGAGGGCGACTCGGGCACCTTCGCCGACCGGCTGCTGATGGAAGGCGATCCCTACACGCTGATCGAAGGCATGGCCATCGCTGGCCTGGCCGTGGGCGCCACGCAGGGCCTGGTC
>NZ_JAELTK010000008.1:0-111174 GCF_016428765.1 Delftia sp. ASV31 | reverse complement strand
CGGGAGCGCAGACGCGGTATGGACCTGCGCGGGCTGGCTGGCCGGCGAGCCCTCGCTGGGGCCGCATCCGATAGGTTCTTTCGCCGCGCTGGATGCGCTGGTGGCCGAGCTCGTGCAGCGCTGGCCCGGCCTGCGCAGCGTGACCCTGGCGGGTTTTTCGGCAGGGGCGCAGATGCTGCAGCACAGCGTGGCCTTTGCAGCCGATGCGCCGGGCACAGTCACCTTGCGCTACGTGATCGCCGACCCGGGCACCTGGCTGTATTTCGATCCCGTACGGCCACAGCCGCAGATGGCCGGGCAGAGCACCGACTGGGCAGCCTGCGGCACAGGCGCGGCGTTTCCGGGGGCGTGCAGCTATGTCTTCCATGCGCCGCCCGCCGCCAGCTCCTGCCCGGGCCATGACCGCTGGAAGTACGGCCTGCAGGACCTGCCCGGCCACCTGGGGCGCGATGCGGCTGCCGCGCGGGCTCGCTATGCGGCCGCGCAGATCGACTACCTGGAAGGCGCCCTGGACAGCAGCGCGGACAAGGGCGCGTTCTATCCCATCCTCGACAAGTCCTGCGCCGCCATGCTGCAAGGCCCGTTCCGGCTGCAGCGAGGCCACGCCTTCGCGGCCTACGAGCGCGAGCTGCTGGCGCCGCAGCGGCCACGCCGCTTCGTCGTGGTGCCGGACTGCGCCCATGATGTGGCTTGCGTGCTGCCGTCCCTGGCCGCGCGGCCCCTGCTGTTTCCACCAGCGCCCTGACCCCGCAACGGAGTGCCCCCATGACCCCCACCACCGAACAAAAGCGCGCCACCTTCCACGCCCTGCACCGCCAGGGCTGCTTTGTACTGCCCAATCCCTGGGATGCGGGCAGCGCCCGCATGCTGCAGGGCCTGGGCTTCAAGGCGCTGGCCAGCACCAGCTCGGGCCATGCCTGGTCGCTGGGCCAGCCCGATGGCGCCATCTCCCGCGAGATGACGCTGGAGCATCTGCGCAGCCTGGTCGCGGCCACCGATCTGCCCGTGAATGCGGACTTTGAGAGCGGCTTCGGCCTGGGCCCGCAGGAGGTTGCCGAAAGCGTGCGCATGGCCGTGGACACCGGCGTGGCGGGCCTGTCCATCGAAGACTCGACGGGCGATGCAGCCAACCCCTTGCGCAGCATCGAGGAAGCCGTGGCCCGGCTGCGCGCCGCCCGTGCCGCCATCGACGAGGCCGGTGGCGGCACCTTGCTGGTCGGGCGTGCGGAGAATTTCTTCGTGGGCCGGCCCGATCTGGACGACACCATTGCCCGGCTCAAGGCCTATGCCGAGGCCGGCGCGGACTGCCTGTACGCACCCGGCATCCGCAGCGCCGAGCAGATCCGTGCCGTGGTGGCGGCCGTGGCACCCAAGCCGGTGAATCTACTGATCGGAGGGGCCAGCGAATGGAGCCTGCAGGATGCCGAGGCCATGGGCGTGCGCCGCATCAGCGTGGGCGGAGCACTGGCGCGCGCGGCCTGGGGCGGCTTTCTGCATGCGGCGCGCTCTATTGCCGAGACGGGGCGCTTCGACGCGTTCGCCCAGGCCACGCCGGGCGCCGAACTGAATGGCTTTTTTCAGGACAAGGACTGATCCGCACCGGCCTGCAGCCGCTGCGCGGTCATGACCCAGACCGCGATGTCGAGCAAGGCGGCGGCGCGCTCCGCCGGCGGAAGCTGTGGGTCCAGCACGCCGTCCATCTGCCTTGCCAGGGCGCCCCAGCCCAGCAGCGCGCCCTCGTCGGCCCAGGCGCGGCCGGCGGCCAGCAGCGGCATGCCTGCCCCCGCCAGGCCTGCGGCCTGCATGTCGGCCAGCCAGGCCTGGCCTTGTGCCAGCCAATGGCGCAGCGGCGCGGTGGTGCTCTCGTTGCTTGCTTTGCTTGAATTGCTCATGGAGCCTTCTCCACACCGACTTCGGCAAGCGGTGGCGGCCAGTCCGTGCTGGGATGGTGCCAGTGCGCGCTGTCCTGCCAGCGCACGGAAGCCACGGCAATCTGCAGTTGCCCTGCCGCGATCTCCACGCGGCCAAAGACTTCCTGCAGCACCCGGCCGCACGCCAGTTCCTTGCGCAATGCCTCACCCGCCCTGCCTTGCATGCCGTGCAGATCGCCCACCAGGGACAGGGAAGGCCCGGGCACCGGCGACTGCAATGCAATCGTCCAGCGCTGCAGCAGCTCGTCCCGCAGCGCCAGGCCGCTGCCGGTCACCTGCAGCCGTGCCCAAAGGGGCGGCTGCTGGCGCCAGGGGTCGGCATGCAGCTCCTGCAGATGGCGGCGCAGCAGGACCTGGGGGTCGTCGGCCACCGGCAGCGGGCTGGTTGCCTGGGTCGGCAGCTGGCCGGTCGCCCGGGCCGGTGCCAGCCGCGTGGCGTCGCGCGCCGACAAGCGGCCATCGTCGCTGGCCCAGCCGTCCAGCAGCACATGGGGGCCTTGCAGCAGCTGCCTTGCGGTGAGGCCGCCCAGGGTTTCCGAGTCTAGCGCCCCGGCCGGTTCCCACTCCGGGTCGAAGCCTTCGGCGCGCGATGCGGACCAGGTCAGATACCGACCGCTGGCCGCGTCCTGCAAATGCACGGAAAACCCACGCTGCCCGCCGCGCGCATGCCATAGCTCGGCTGCCACGGCGTGCAGGCAAAGGCCTTGCACGCGCCGGTAGCTGCGCCTGTGCACGCCCGCCAGTTCGCTCAGGGGCCGTGGCATGGGCTGTTGCGCCAGGCCGCGCAGCAGCATCCACAGCGCGGCCAGCAAGGGCGCCACGCGTTCGGCCGCACCGGCACGCCCTGCACGCTCGTCACGCAAGGCGCGTACCAGCAGGTTGAGCACGCTGGCAGGGCGCGGCAGGTCGGCCTGGCGCAGTTCGGTGGCCAGTGCCTCGCCCTGGTCGAGGAAGGCAGGGCTCATGCCTGCACGACCCTGCAGCACCCAGCCGGTCAGCCATTGGCGCGCCTGGGCCAGCCGCTGCAGTGCGCCGGCTTCCAGCGCATGCGCCGGCAGCTCCGGCATGGGTGCGCCCGCCAGGCGCCGGGCCTGCAAAGCCACCAGGGCGCGGTGGGCGCAGGCCGCTGCCTTGCAGCTGCAACTGGCCGCCGCCAGGCCACCGGCACGCGGCAGGCGCACGGTGACTTCGTCGGGGTTGGACAGTTCGCCGATCAGCGTGGCCGGGGCCTCTTCCAGCACCGCCTCAAAGCCCTGGGCCATCCAGCGCAGGGCCTTGCGCTGGGCGGCCATTCCAAAGGCCTGGGCCACGGCGCCGGCATCGCCGTCGAGCCACGGGGCTGCAGGCGCCTGGGCCATGCCATCGGCCGGGGCCTCGTGGGCCAGCCGCGCCCGCAGGCCCAGCAGCAAGGCGCACAGATGGTGGCAGGGGCCAAATGCGGGGCAGCTGCATTGCAGCGTGGCAAAGCCCGCGCCGGCCAGGGTCTGGACATGGCCTTCGATGCCGGCGCGGGCCTGGTTGGCCGCCAGTTCCCACTGCCCTGCATCCACCGCCGCCAGGGCCTTGGCCCCGCGCTTGAGCAGGCCCTTGTTGGCCCAGTCGGCAATGGCGTCATCGTCCAGGGTGCGCAGCCATTCCTGCATCATGAGGGCCGCCCTCCCTGCATGGCCCGGGCCAGCCAATCCACCAGATGGTCGGGCGTCATGGCGGCGACCTGGGCGCCGCGCGCCACCAGTTGCGCGGCCAAGTCGCGGTCATAGTCGGGGTGGGCGCGGCGGTCCAGCGCAGCCAGCACCAGCACGCGGGCACCACTGGCAACCAGCCGCTCTGTCTCGGCGACGACGCGGGCCTCGTCATGGCCTTCGTACAGGTCGGTGATCAGCACGATCACGCTGCGGCGCGGCGCGGCAAGCTGCCCGGCCACATGCGCCAGTGCCGCGCCGATGTTGGTGCCCCCGCCCAGTTGCGCGCCCAGCAGCAGCTCTTCGGGCGCATGCAGCTGGCCGGTGACATCGGCCACCGCGTCGGAGAACAGCAGCACATGGGTGCGCAGGGCGCGCACGCGCGCAAAGATGCTGCCCATGACGGCGCTGTGGATGACGGATTCATGCATGGACCCGCTCTGGTCCACCACCAGCCACAGGTCCCAGGTCAGGCGCTGTGCTTCGTTCTCCCTGAAGAACAGGCGCTCCAGCACCAGCACCTGCTCCTCGCTCTGGTAGTGGCGCAGGTTGTGGCGCAGGGTGCGCGGCCAGTCCAGATCGCTCATCTGCCCCTGGCCCCGGCTGCTGCGGCGCCTGCGCCGCCGCCCCAGGGCCGAGTGCACGCGCGAGGACAGCCGCGCCTGCAGATCGGCCACCACGCGCGCCACCAACTGGCGGGCCTCGGCCAGCACCTCGGGGGGCAGGCTGGTGCGCACCGCCATCAAGGCGGCCACCAGTTCGATGCTGGGCGTGGCCTCGGCCAGGACCTGGGGATCACTGAGCAGGCCATGGAGCCCATAGCGCGACAGCGCATCGCGCTGCAGCGTTTCCACGGCGCTGCGCGGGAACAGATCGCGCACCTCGCCCAGCCAGGGCACGGCCTGGGGCTCCGGCACGCCGCTGCCGCCCTGGCGCGCGGACAGCCCGCCTGTGCCCTGCCAGGCGTCGGTGCCTGCACCGTCGGGCTGCTCGCGCAGGCGGTGCTCGCGCTGGTAGAGATAGTCCAGTGCCGCGTCGCGGCGCGCATCGGCGTCATCGAGCGGCTGCGCCGCAGCCAGGGGCTGGGCGGCCTCGGGCCCGAGGATGAGGCGCCAGCGCCGCAGGGTGGCGGCATCGATTGCCTGTTCCTGCATTGGCGGCTCGTGCATTGGCGGATCTTCCCGGCTCATGACAGTCCCCAGGGTTGCAGCAGCCGGCCCACCTGGGCCGCCAGGGCGCGGCTGTGCGCCAGGGCCTCGTCCGATGGCAGGTGCACGCAGGCCAGCGTGGTTGCGCCGGGTGGCGGGGCCGCGCCCGACAGACCCGCCAGCCGCCCGGCCAGCTGCCGCAGTTCGGCACGGGTCAACTGGGCAAAGGCCAGCCGCAAGGCCGGCAGGCCGGCCAGGAAGGCGTCTTCCGGCCAGTGCGCAATGCCGTCACTGAGCAGGCGCAGCAGCGGCGGATGGCTGAGCAGCCAGCCCTTGGCCACGCGCACAAAGCCCTGCAGGTATTCGCCCATGGCGGCGCCATCGACCTGCGCCAGGCCCAGCATGGCGCGCAGGGCGGCATCGGTCTGCGCGATCTGCCAGCGGCCGGCCATGCTCAGGATGCCGGCCGTGGCGCCGCGCACGCGCGCGGGCGCGCTGTCGGCGCCTGCCTCATGCAGGGCGGCACAGGCATCGTGGAACAGGCCGGCGTCGGCCCAGGGCGCGTGGCGGCAGACCATGCCGTGCAGATCGGCCAGGGCATCCAGGGCCTGTGCCTGCTGGGATGCATCGCCCTCGCCCAGCCAGGGCAGGCGCAGGCAGGCCTGCGCAAAGCAGCGCCGCAGCAGCGGCAGCAGGCGCGCCAGCCCCACGCCGCCCAGCGCATGGCGGGCCTCGTAGGCCAGGGCCAGGCAGCCCGTGGCGCGGGCCAGGGCCAGCGCGTCGTGGCTTCGCTCCATCCAGGCCTGCACGGTGTCCAGCACCTGTTGGGCGATGCCGTCCAGCCCCATGACCAGCACCTCCAGCACGCGCTGCGCGGGCTCCGTGTGGGCCGTCTGCGCCAGGCGCTCGCGCACCAGGTGCACCGCGGCTTCCTCCAGGCTGGAGCCGTGGCACATGGCCTCGGTCAGGGCCACCGTGGTCTCGACCTGCCAGCCCAGCGTCCAGACCTCGCGCACACGCGCCAGGCCCGTGCCCGCCACGAAGTCCGGCCCGGCCAGGCGCTGCGCATAGGGCACGCCCAGGTAGCACAGGCGGTGCAGCCCCTGCGACAGCCGGCGGTGGCGCGCGCTGCGGTAGATGTCCAGCTCCTTGCGCACGGGTGCGGCAGGCCGCACGGGCAGGCGGTGGCGCAGGCAGAAGGCCTGCACATCGACCAGCAGCGGGGCGGCCGGCGCGTTGGGTGGCAGCTGGCCGTAGTCGTCGGCGTCCAGCAGCCATTGAGCAGTCTGCTGCCCGGTCTGCTGCCCGGTCTGCTGCACCATAGGCTGCGGTCGCAGGGCCTGGGCATGCTCCTTGAACACGGCGCTGTCCAGCGCCTCCAGCAGCTCGGCCCGGCCGCCGCGGCATGCGCGCAAAGCGGCCAGGCCATGGGCCAGGCGCACGGCCTCGGCCGCGTCAGGCAGGCTGGCGGGCATGCCCCGGGCGCGCAGGCTGTTCACGGTGCGTGCCGCCATCTCGGGCCAGGCCTGGGCATCGGGTTGCGAAGCGCCCTGCTCCAGCGCCTGCCATACGCCCTGGTAGTAGCCGGGCATGGGCATGCCGGCCGCGTAGCCGCTGGCGCGCTCCAGCCGCTGCAGCGTGTAGGCAATGAGGTGCACGCCCACATCGATGGCGGGCCTGGCGTCCGCAGGCCGGGCGGGGGCCGAGAGGCCGGCAACGATGCCGGGCACATGGAAGCCGCCGCAGACCACCAGGCAGCGCCCGCCTTCGGCCAGGGCCGCGCTGACCTGGGCGACCATGTGGGCCTCGCGCGCCACGTCCTCGGCATCCATGCCGCTGCCGCCCGCGCCTTGCTCGCGCTCGCGCAGCAGCTGGCTGAAGGCCAGCACGCCGGCAAAGTACGCCTGGGGCGAGGCGTCCTCGTTGCCTGATTCGTAATGCCGGTCCCACCATTCGTCGAAGTCGCGGCAGCCGCTGGCCTGGATGAGGCCGGCCAGCACGTCGGGCGCGCGCCGCGCGGGCTCGTCGGCCAGCAGGGGTTCGGGCGCGCAGGCGAAGTAGTCCAGCTGCGCGGCCTGCGCCAGCCTGTCGGCATAGGGCAGGTCGATGAAGCGCACGGCGCTGCGCAGCCGCGCCGCCTCGCGCAGGGCCACCCATTCGGGCGAGAAGGCGGCAAAGGGCACGTAGCAACGGCAGCGCCAGTCTTGCTCGGCCGCGCCGGGCCCGGCCATGGCCGCATGCAGGTAGGCGGCCAGCGGGGGACGCGCCTGGGCGTGCTGCAGCGCGGGCAGCAGGGCATCGAGCTCGCCCGGGCCTTCGATCAGCACGTGGGTGGGCTTGAACTCGCGCATCAGCGCGCGCAGGTGGTGGGCGCAGCGCGGGCTGTGGTGGCGCACGGGCACCAAGCGCAGCTGCGGCAGCGGCGCCAGCCACGCGGCAGCGTCAGTGCTCACGGCCGCCTGCGACAAAGTCCTGCCACTGCGGTTGCCCTGCGCGCTGGCGTGCCACCACGCGCAGGTATTCGGCGAAACGGCGCTGGTCCTCGTCGTCGTCCTTGATCACCGTGCCCAGCAGGTGGCGCGCCAAGTGGGCCGGTCCCACCTGCTCCTGCCCGAAGTACCAGCACTGGCAGGCGGCGTTGAAGGCCACGTCGATGGCCTCGGCCGTGGACAGCACGGTGCCCGGCCGCTCCACGGCCGTGCCCTCCACGCTGCCGCTGCGCAGCTCCTGGAAGGCCGTGGCCAACAGGGCCAGCACATCGGGCGCGACGGTGGTGCCGATGCGCTGCTGCGCCAGTGCGCGGCCCACCTCCTGCCCTATCAATGCGGCCTGCGCGGCCACGCCTTCGAGCGGGCGCATGGTCTCGAAGTTGAAGCGGCGCTTGAGCGCGGCCGACATCTCGTTGACGCCGCGATCGCGCAGGTTGGCCGTGGCAATCACATTGAAGCCCGGCCGTGCCAGCAGCCAGGGCTGCTCGTGCTTGAGTTCGGGAATCTGCAGCAGCCGCTCGGAGAGCACGGGCACCATGCAGTCCTGCACTTCGGTGGAGCAGCGCGTGATTTCCTCGAAACGCAGCAGCCGCCCTTCCCCCATGGCGCGGTGCAGCGGGCCGGGCACCAGGGCTTCGGGGCCGGGGCCGTCGCGCAGCAGCAGGGCGTAGTTCCAGCCATAGCGGATCTGCTCTTCCACCACGCCGGCACCGCCCTGCACGGTGAGCTTGCTGTCGCCGCTGATGGCGGCGGCCAGCAGCTCGGACAGCAGGGACTTGGCCGTGCCCGGCTCGCCCACCAGCATCAGGCCGCGCTGGCCGGCCAGGGTGACGATGGCGCGCTCGACCAGGGCATCGTTGCCGTGGATCTTGCGCGCGATGGCCGGCCCGCCGCCGTCAGGTTCCGCACCGCCCAGGATGAAGCGCCGCACGGAGCGCGGGCTCAGGCGCCAGCCGTCGGGGCGCGGGCCCTGGTCGGCGGCCTGCAGGGCCGCGAGTTCCTGGGCGTGGGCCATCTCGGCCGGCAGCCGCTGGGCGGCAGGCTCCGGGGTGGCCGCTGCAATGCGTTTGGTGGCCATCAGTCGCTCTCTTTGGTGCTGGCCGATTTGGCGGCGATGGCCGCGAACTGCGCCATCAGCGTGGCCTGCAGTGCGCGCGGCCACTGCTGCGGCAGCAGCCGGGGCCAGCGGCCATCCTCGCCGCGATGGCTGCTGTCATAGACCACGGCATGGGTGATGTCCACGCGGTTGTCCAGGTCCATGAACGGCAGGTAGCGCCCGTGGTGGAGTTCGATGTACAGCTGCGGGCCTGCAAGGTCCAGCTTGTGCTCGTAGATGCCGGGGCCGTCCCCCACGGGGCCGGGGCGGTAGTTCCACTTGGCCAGCAGGCCGGACAGCGCGCCCTGGCGTATCTGCAGCGGGCCGGCGGGGTGCAGGGCATGGCTCTTCCACTGCCCGGCTTCGGGCAGTTGTGCGCCTGCGTTCAACTGGTCGATCAGCGGCTGCAGCTCGTAGTCGGCCAGGCAGGTGCGCCAAGCCTCAACCTCGCCCGCTGCGGCATCGACCGGATGCCAGAGCAGCACCTGCGCATCGTCGGGCAGCTCCACGGCATCGTCGGTGGCGTCGAGCAGGGAAAAGTCCTCGGCAATGCGAAAGCTCGCGCCCTGCTCCAGCCGCCAGATCAGGCTGCGGCCCACGATGCGCAGCAGGGGATGCAGCAGGAACAATCTGCGCCAGCGCGGGACGGACCAGCGCTGTCCCGTCATGAAGGCGGTACCCAGGCGTGGCACCTGCTGCCTGGCGATGGCCTTGACGCCAGCGGCAACGGTCTTGAATTCGGCCTGGGCCGCATTCCACTGCAGACGCAGCGATTCGTCCTTGAGCGCAGGCAGGGTCTTGGAGGCCTTGCCCTTGTCGCCCACCACGCGCAGGCTCAGGTCGCCCTGCAGCTGCAGGCGGTAGCGCTGCGGGCCCACCTCCAGCACCAGGCCTTCGCCGCCCAGGCCGAAATCGGGCGTCAGCTCGTCATACAGCTCGATCAGGCTCAGGCCGCGCCGCTGGGAGGCCGCCTTGAGCGCGTCATGCGTGGCTTCAATCACCAGGTCCTTGAGCTTGCGCGAGCTGGACAGAGTCTGGACCTGGGACAGCGCATACAGCGTGTCCAGCGCACCGAGCTGCTCCACGGCGATGATGGCGCGCAGCTTCTTGCTCCAGCCCCAGGCCTTCACGGCGGCTACCAGGGTCTGCACCAGGCGGTCATCGACATGGCCGGTGGCCAGCCGCAGCGCCCAGCGCGCCTTGGGCTCGCCCTCCAGGGCCACCCAGGCATTGACCAGGTGCAGGGACAGCTGGGCGCGGCTTTCGGCCGGCACCTGGGCCAGCAACTGCTCCACCAGCGGCGGCAGCTCTTCCTCGGCCGTGGCCACCAGGTGCAGTACGGTGCGGGCCGCATGCTCGGACAGCGGCGCGAACAGCGCCAGGGTCTCGGGCTGGTCATAGGCCTTGATGCTGCTGGAAAAGCGCTTGAAGCGCGCCACGCGGGACTCCAGCGCATCGAGCGGGACCCGGCCCTCCTCCCCCTGCGCCACGGTCAGAGCGCCCGGCACTGGGACGCCCAGGGCCAGCAGCCGGCCCTCGACCATGCTTTCGGAGCCCAGGTCCAGGCCCGTGCGCAGCAGCGCCTGCAGCAGCGGCGCGACCCCGGGGTCGGGGTGGGCCAGCAGGATGTCGCGGCAGGCCAGCTGCATCGCTTTCTCGCGCCGCTGCAGCCAGGCGTTGGACTCGAAGACAGCGCCTACGGCCTGCGCATCCAGCCCTTGCATGAAGCGCGCCACCGCTTCGCGCAGCGCCCGCGAGCTGCTGGCCGCCAGCAGTTCGCCCAGCAGGGGCAGCCGGGCATGCAGCATGGCCGGGTCCAGCTGCGCCAGCAGCGGGGCCAGGCGCACGGTGGGAATCTCGCGCAGATAGTCGGGCTGCTCGGCCAGCATCTGGTTGAGCAGGCCGATGAAGGGCTCAATGCGCGATTTCTGCAATATGCAGCGCAGCAGATGGGGCAAAAGCTCCGGGTAGCGTGCCTTCCAGATCTGGCGGGCGACCACCGCATCGAAGTGGTACTTGGGCTGCCATCCTTCGATCCAGGCGATGAAGGGCGCGGCATCCTCCCGCACCAGGCGGTCGAAAATGGGAATGAAGTAATCAACCGGCTCGCGGTCCGCCCTGCCCAGCAGCAGGTTGACCAGTTCCAGCCGCCGCTGGGCGTCGGCGCCCAGGTCCCAGCGCAGCGCGATCAGGCCCGGGTCTTCGTTGATGGGCTGGTCGTCGAACCAGTCGGGATGGCGGCGGTAGAAGTCGTACCAGGGCGCGCAGCGCTGCGGGTGCGGAACGTCGCTGTGCCGCGTCATGTAGACATCGCGGATGTCGGCATAGAGCGCGCCGCCGCGCTCGGCCAGCTCCATCAGGTCCTGGTCGTCCAGGCTGCCCAGCAGCAGCTTCCAGTCGACTCTGTCATACCTGGCGCCGGACTGGACGTTCAGCTCCGCGGCCCAGTCCAGCAGCTGCATCACCCGTTCGCGGCTGATGCCCGGGTACCAGAGCCAGCCGAACATGTCCAGGATGCGGATTTCACGGTAGTCGTTGTCGCCGTCCGGCGCAGGTGGACGGGCCAGGCTGGCGCGCGCCATCTGCTCGAACTCGGCCGCAAGCTCGGGGCTGTGGCGTGGAATGTCGCCGTCCAGGCTGCCGTCGATCGTGCGCCCGAAGGGGATGGTCTGCCGCGCGAAGGCCAGCCACAGTTCATGGTCATGGGTCCAGGGCAGATCGAAGTTGCCCAGGGCGCGGACGGGGTTGGAATAGTCGTCGAAGGCCTTGCGCGTGAAGGCGCCCACCTCGTCATGCCGGCCCGCGCGCATGCGGCTGGCCAGCACCTGGACCAGTTCGGCGGGTGGCAGCGAGGCGCTCAGTTCCTCCAGCGTGGCCTGGTCGGTGTGTTCTAGGGTTGAAGAGGTCATGGATTCAGGGGTTCTGGAGGGAGTCAAACCTGGGCTGCAGCCGCTGCGGCCGCCGCGCCCGCGGCTCGCGAGGCCAGGGCCTGAAGCATGGCGCACAGCGATGCCTGCAGCGGCAGCGGCCATTCGGCCGGGGGCAGCAGGCGGTCGGCGGCCATGTCGCGCAGGGCAAAGCCTTCGATGTCGATCTCATGGCCGGGCTCGTAGTACGGCATGGCCGCGCTGTGCAGCAGTTCCACGCGCCAGCGCTGCACGGCAAAGTCCCGCAGGTGCATGTAGATGCCGGGGCCATCGCACACGGGGCCGGCATGAAAGCGCCATGGCCCTGCCAGGCCGTCCAGCGCCTGCTGCGTGAGCCGTATCGGTGCCAGGGGTTGCAGCAGTTCCTGCTGCCACTGGCGGGCCAGCGGCAGGTCGGCGGGCGCATCGACCTGCTCGATCAGGGCCTTGAGGCCGTAGTCGGCCAGGCATTCGCGCCACTGCGCACGCTCCTGCTCGGTGGCCTGCGCGGGGTGCCACAGGGCGATGCGGCCCTCGGCCGGCAGTTGCACCGCGTCGCTCTCGGCATCGACCAGGGACAGGTCTTCGGCAATGCGCAGGCTGAACGGCTGGCCGGCCGCCGGCTCCACCCGCCAGACCAGGCCCTGTGCCACCACGCGCAGCAGCGGGTGCTCCAGGAAGAGGCGGCGCCAGGTGTCCAGCGGCCAGTGCCGTCCCAGCATCAGGCAGGACTGCAGGCGTGGCGCCTGCTGCTGCAGCACGGCCTTGATGCCCTTGGACAGCGTCTTGAGCCGCGCGGTGGCCGCCTCCCATTCAGCGCGCAGGCCCTCGTCGGCCAGGGCCGGCAGGCTGCGCACCAGCTTGCCGGCCGGCGTGCGCAGGCGCAGCGACAGGTCGCCCTGCAGCAGCACGTCATAGGTCTGCGCGCCCACCTGCAATTGCACGCCCCGGCCCAGGTCGAAGTCCGGGGTCAGCTCATCACTGAGGTCGGCCAGCGCCATGCCGCGCCGCGCGGCGGCCTCGGCCAGCACGGCCTGTGCGGCGGCCAGCACGCTGGGCTTGAGCGTCTTGCCGGTGGCCAGGGCCTGCACGCAGGACAGGGCATAGACCGTGTCGAGCCGGCCCAGCTGCTGCAGCGCGACCACGGCACGCTCCTTGCGCGTCTTGTGCCAGGCCAGGGCGGCCGAGGACAACACATCGACGATGCGGTCGTCCGCCGCGCCGGGCAGCAGCTTGAGCACCCAGCGTGATTCGGGCGCGCCATCGGCAGCCACCCAGTGCTGGACCAGGGCCTGGGCCAGCCGCGCACGGTTCTCGGCGCTGGCCTGGGCCAGCAGTTGGCGGGCCAGCGCAGGCAGCTCCTGCGGGCTGATGGCCGCCAGGTGCAGCAGCGCACGCGCGGCCTGGGCCGACAGGGGCGCGAGCAGGTCCAGCAGCGCCGGCTGGTCCAGCGCGGCAATGGCGGGCGACAGGCGCTGCAGGCTGGCGGCCTGGGCTTCAAGCTCTGCCAGGGAGTCGGCATCGCTGCCAGCTGGCGCGGCCTCGCCGGCAGGTGGCCTGGCTGCGTCCGCAACCGGGGCTGCGGCACCCAGATCCTTCAGGCGCGCCTGCACCGGGCCTTGCTCGGCCACGTCCAGCAATCCACCGGACAGCAGTGCCGACAGCAGGCTGCCAGACGCCGGATCAGGATGGGCCACCAGCACATCGCGGTAGGCCAGCACCAGGTTCTTGTTGGGCTTGGCCAGCCAGCCGGCGGCCTGGGGCGCATCCACGGGCAAGGCAGACAGGGCCTGGGCCAGCGCCGCACGCAAGCCCTTGGAGGCACTGCCGGAGGCGGCCTTGCCCAGTTGCGGCAGCAGCCGCTGCAGCATGTCCACGCGCAGCGCGGGCAGCAGGTGCGTGAGCGGGCCGGCGGCCAACTTGGCCAGGTCGCCAGGGCGATCGGCCAGCAGGGTCTCGGCCACCGGGGCGTAGCCGGCGCGGTCGGATTCGTGCTTGCAGCCGTCTGCGCAGGCCGGCAATAGCAGCGGCAGCAGGGCCGGCCACCGGGCTTCCCACAGCCGCTGCGCCACGACGGGATTGATCGCCAGGTGGCCCAGTTGCTTGAACCAGGCGACCAGGGGTGCGGCATCGGTCTGCAGCATGCGCTCCACCAGAACACGGTCATGCGGCCAGTCATCGTCCGAGGCAAAGCACAAGGCCTTGAACAGGTCCTGGGCCAGCAGGTCGCGGCGCGCGGCATCGGCCGTCTCCCAGCGCGATGCAATCAGCACGGGCTCGGGCAGGCGCAGCTGGTCAAGCACGGCGGGGAATTGCGCAAAAAAATCCCGCCACAGCGCCCAGCGCTGCCCTGCAGGCCGCGTGCGCTGCAGCGGCAGCTGGCGTTGGACGATGTCGCGGCTGAGCTGGCCGCCGCCATCCTCGATGGCCATGGCCAGCAGTTCGGGCTCGGGCAGCTGGTGCAGCAGGTGCTGCCAGTGGCAGTAGTACTGCGCGCCGGGCGCAATGCCGGCCTTTGCGCTCAGTTCCCGCGCCCAGCGCAGCAGGCCGGTGATCTCGGCACTGGACATGCCTTCATGGCCCAGCACGCCAAACACCTGCCTGAGCACGAGGTCGTAGCCATCGCGCAGTCTCCAGGGCTGGTGGGTGCGGCTGCCCCAGTCATCCAGCCAGGCGCGGGCCAGTGCCGTCAGCTCCGCGGTCAGCTCGGCACTGCGCCGGGGCACGCCCGAGTTGCCCCCATAGAACTGTCCCAGCGGAAGGCTGATGCGCGCCAGCGCCAGCCACAGCGCGTGGTCGCGCTGCCAGGGCGCATGCTCGCCGGGCAACTGGTGCAGCCGCTCCTGGCACAGGCTGCTGCTGTCGCGCAGGAAGTCCGCCACCTCGGCATCACGCCCCTGGGCCAGGCGCTTTGCCAGTTCGGCGGCAAAGGCCGGCATGCCCTCGCGCCCGGCCGGCGCGGCCGTGTGCAGTTCGTACAAAGCCTGCAGGGGAAGCGCTGCTGTCTCGTTGTTGCTCATGGTCTGTGGAGTCTTCGGTGATGGGCGGTCGGGCGGCCAACGTTTCAAGGGAGCAAAGGTTCACAAAGGCTCAGGCTGCCGCCTTGGCCGCCAGGGCCAGCCACTGGCCTTGCAGCGTGGCCAGCAGCGGCTTGGGCAGCCGCGCCGGGTCGGCGCTGGCCCCGTATTCCTTGCTCAGGTCGTGCACTCGCAGGCCTTCCACGGCCACGGGCAGGCCCAGGTCCAGGTAGGGCGGGAAATAGCCGTGCGACAGCTCCAGGCTCAGCTCCAGCGCGGGCAGGCGCCACACATGCTCATTGATGCTGGGGCCATCGCCCACGGGGCCGGGCCGGTAGCCGAACTTCTTGAGCAGGCCGCCAAGCTGCTCCTGCGCCAGCGTGATCGGCGTGGGCGGCAGCAGCATGCCGTTCTTGAACTGGCCTGGCGCGGGCTGCTCGGCGCAGGCGCCCAGCTGATCGACCAGGGGCTCCAGCTCATAGTCGGCCATGTAGGCCTGCCAGGCTTCGCGCTCGCCGGGCTGGGCCGTGGCCGGGTGCCAGAGGCTGATGCTGCAGCCAGCGGGCAGGGTCACGGTTTCATCCTCCACATCGACCAGCGAGAAGTCCTCGGCCAGACGGAAGCTGGTGCGCGCCAGGCCCGGCGCATCCTCTGCGCGCCAGATCAGGCTGCGCCCCACGATGCGCAGCAGCGGGTGGGCCACGAACAGCCGCTGCCAGCGATCCAGCGGCCAGCGCTTGCCGCTGACCAGGGCCGCCAGCATGCGCGGCGCCTGCTGCTTGACCACGGTCTTGAGGCTGGTGGCGAGGGTCTTGAGCTGCGCGGTGGCGGCCTCCCATTCGGGCTTGAGCGCCTCGTCCTTGACCGCAGGAATGGTCTTGCTGGCCTTGTTCTTGTCGTTGATGACGCGCAGGCTCAGATCGCCCTGCAGCTCCACGCGGTAGCTCTGCGGCCCGACCGTGACCGTCAGGCCCTGGCCCAGGCCGAAGTCCGGCGTCAGCTCGTCGAAGAGTTCGGGCACGCTCATCTTGCGGCGCGCGGCGGCAGCGCGCAGGGCGATGCGCGCCGTGCGCTGCACCTGGTCCTTGAGCGAGCGCGACTCGGAGATCTCCTGCACGCGCAGCAGAGCGTAGAGGCTGTCCACCTCGCCCAGATGCTCGACGGCGGCGGCCGCGCGCTGCAGGCGCGGGCGGTTCCAGGCCTGGACGGCGGACACCAGCGCATCGACCACGCGGTCATCGGCATGGCCGGGCAGCAGCCTGAGCGCCCAGCGCTGCTTGGGCTCGCCCTCGGAAGCAATCCATTGCTGCACCAGGGCCAGCGCCAGGCGTGCACGGTTGTCGGCCGGAATGCGCGCCAGCAGCTCGCCGGCCAGCGGCGGCAGGCCGCCTTCGGCAATGGCGGACACATGCAGCAGCACGCGGGCCGCGTGTTCGGACAGCGGCGCGCACAGCGCCAGCAGCTCGGGCGTATCGAAGGGCTTGATGGCCGCGCTCAGGCGCTTGATGGAAGCGAGCTGGGCTTCCAGCTCCACGCCGCCAGCGGCAGACGCTGGCGATGCGGCATCTGCCTGGCTTTCATCCGATACCGAGGCGCCCTGCCCTGTCAGGCCCAACTGCTGCAGCCGCTGCTGCACGCTGCTGGCCGAGGCCGCATCCAGCTTGCCGCCGGCCAGCAACTGCGCCAGCAAGGGACCGACGGCGGGGTCGGGGTGGGCCAGCAGCACGTCGCGGCAGGTCAGCAGCAGGTTCTTGGGCGGTTTGTTCAGCCAGCCGGCATCCACCAAGCTGGCCAGCGGAATATGGGCGGCCAGGCCGGCCATGGCGGCGCGCAGGCCCTTGGCGCTGCTGCCGGTGATGATGGCGGTCAGCGCAGGCAGCGCGGCCTTCAGGCTGGCGGTGTCGAGCACGGGCAGCACATTGACCAGGTCCTTGACAGGCACCTCGGCCAGATCGGCCGGGCGGCGGGTCACCAGTTCGCGGATCACGCTGCGGTAGCGGCGCAGCTCGTCCTCGCGGTCGCAGCGCTGGGCCATGGCCGGCAGCAGCAGGGGCAGCAAGGCGGCATCGTCGTGCTTCATGACATGCATGGCCAGCGCCAGGCTGACCTGGTAGCGGCCATTCTCACGCAGCTGCTTGGCAAAGGGCGCGGGATCCTCGGCCACCAGGCGGTCCAGCAATTGCAATGCGCTCGTCCGCTCGGCGCGCTGGGAGTAGGTCAATTGGCTGAGCAGCAGCGCGGCCAGTTCCTCTCGCCGGGGCGCGCCGGCACTGGCCCAGCGCTGTCCGATCAGGTCGGGATCATCTATGTAGGATTTGTCGAAGAGCTGGGGATGCTCGGCAAAGAAAGGCAGCCAGTCCTTCCAGCCCTGGCCCTTGGGCTGCCTGGGCTGGCGCTCGTTGCGGTAGTGGTCCAGCACATCGTCGAACAGCTTGCCGCCCACGGCGGCGTAGCGCTGCAGGTCGGCATCGTTCAGCTGGGCGACCAGAGGCTTCCAGGCCGCGTGGTACTCATGGTTGCGGCGGAACCCGGCCTCCTCGCGCAGCGCCAGCGCCCAGTCCAGTGTGGACGTCACCTCGTCATAGGGCATGCCGGGATAGCTGAGCCAGGGCAGCAGGCTGCCGAGCACCAAGCCTATGCCCTTGTATACAGGCAGGTCGGCGCTGCGGGCGTGGGCCAGCCATTGCTCGGCCAGCACGCGCACTTCGGCAGCCACATGGGCATTGGTCAGCGCCTCGCTGCGGCCCGACAGCACATGGCCGCGCGGCACGGTGAGCCGCGCAAAGGCCAGCCAGCGATCGCCGTCACGCGACCAGGGTGCGTCGCTGCCGCTCAGATGCCCCAGGATGTTGAGACAACGCTCCTCGCAGCCGCGCAGGAAGGTGCGTGCCTCGTCGGCCCGCCCGTCATGCAGGCGGGCATCGAGTTCGGCGGCAAAGGCCTCGTCGCTAAGGCTTTCATGCAGCCGGTCATAGAGATCGCTCAGGGAAGCCGCGTGAAGATCGGTAGTGCTCATAAAGATGAGGAGATGAACAATGTGGGCAGCCGCAAACCAGGGCCTGCCGGGATGGAGACGGGGGTGGAGCCTGCACCGGACGGAAGCAGAAGTTCTTGATCCATCCGGACAGTCCCTCGGAAAACTCACAGATTCATGCCCTGCGTATGTCGTCAGCTTTGGAAAAATCTGTAGCGCCATCCGCAACGGCCACGCCATTGTTCCCCGGCACGCACGCGGTGCGGGCGCCGATCTTGTCAGGTCGCGGGCACCGCCACTTGACAGGCTGTCAAGCAGGCGACTGCCACCGCTGCGGGCCATGGACTGTACTGGGGACTTTTCGCCCAGGCGTACTGCCCGGCCCTGCCATGCCGCCGATACCATGGACAGCGACATGACCCCAGACACCCCATGCCCCTGTCCCAGACGCACAAGCTCTTTGACGACGACGCCTACCTGGACCGCTGCGAAGCCACCGTGACGGCCGTCAGCCCCGAAGGCATCGAGCTCGATGCCACGGTCTGCTATGCCCGCAGCGGCGGCCAGGCCGGCGACACCGGCACGCTGACCCTGGCCGACGGACGCAGCCTGGCGCTGATCGACACCGTCTATGCCGATGACCGGCAGCGCATCCTGCATGTGCTGCAGACCGATGCCTCGCCCCAGGTGGGTGAACGTGTCCAGGTGGTGATTGACTGGGACAGGCGCCACCGGCTGATGCGCCTGCACACCTGCCTGCACCTGCTGGGCGTGCTGGTGCCTGTGCCCGTGACGGGCTGCAGCATCTCGCCGGACTCGGCACGCCTGGATTTCGACCTGCCTGAATCCACGCTGGACAAGGCCGACCTGACGGAGCGCCTGAACGCCCTGATCGCCGCCAGCCATGCGGTGAACGTGGACCGCATCACGCCCGAGCAACTGGCTGCACAGCCCGACCTGGTGCGCACCGCAGGCGCCGCGCCCCCAAGCGGCACCTCCACGATCCGCATCATCGACATCCCCGGCCTGGACCGCCAGCCCTGCGGCGGCACGCATGTGCGCAGCACGGCCGAGATCGGCACGGTGGCCGTCACCAAGATCGAGAAGAAAAGCCGCACCAACCGGCGCGTGGTGGTGCAGTTCGCCTGACACCCCCCCAGACCTGTTGATGCCAGACCTGTCGATGCCAGGCCTCAGGACATCCAGGATCTGGGCGCCACGGGCCCGCTCGCCTCAGGGGCCCCATCTTCTCCCTGCGCCAGCCCCTCGCCCTGGCTGCCGGACTTTCGCACCAGTTGCAGGATCTGGTCGAGCTGGTCATGCTCGACGGCGATCGAGTGCAATCTGAACAGCACGTAGGGAATGAGGACGCTGGCGCAGGCCATGGCCGCCAGCGCCGCCTGTTGATGGGAGCTGTCGACGAAGAACGCCGTCAGCAAAAAGATGGCGCCAATGACTGAGCCTATGAAAACAAGAAATCTCATACATTCCCTCTATTTACAGCAATCGTACCCAAATGTGACTGACGTGAGTAGAGGCATGCGAGCTGTGGGGTTGCCCGTCGCCAAAAGACCACGGGCGGCAAAACCGTTTTCCTGCGGCAGCGCGAATGCATGCCCTGCATGCGCGACGCCATACCGCATGCTCCAAGCGCAAGTCTTCGAACTCTTTTGACTTGATTCAAATCAACCTGCCGCCCCCGATCCTGTCTATGCTTGAGGCAGCCATACAAAGCATCCATGGCGACAGACCGCCTGCCGGTCCATGGCCCTCGGATGCCAGCCACCTCACCCGCTTTTCAAGGAGAAAACAATGGCAAAGCAATGGAAGCCCGTCCTCTTGGCCCTCGCAATGACTGCCGTCGCCGCGCCTGTGCTGGCCGCCGACTGCGCCGTCGAGATCGAAGGCAATGACGCCATGCAATTCAACAAGCCCACCATCAGCGTGCCCGCCAGCTGCAAGCAGTTCACGGTCAAGCTCAAGCATGTGGGCAAGCTGCCCAAGACGGCCATGGGCCACAACTGGGTGCTGAGCAAGACGGCCGACCTGCAGCCCGTGGCCAATGACGGCATCGCCGCTGGTGCCGCCAAGGACTTCGTGAAGGAAAAGGATGCCCGCGTGATCGCCCACACCAAGGTGATCGGCGGCGGCGAAAGCGATTCCGTGACCTTCTCCACCGCCGCCCTGAAGGCCGGCGAGGCCTACAGCTACTTTTGCTCCTTCCCCGGCCACTCCGCGCTGATGAAGGGCACGCTGACGCTGGCCAAGTAAGCCGGCGATCTGCCTTGGCTCGGGGCCTTCTGCCCCGCGTTCTACCCGGCGGCACTTCGGTGCCGCTTTTCATTTGCGGGGCCAGGCAAGCCGCGCTTGCCTGGCCCGCCGATCCCTGCCGATCCCCGCCACTCTGCGTGGCCTCTCAGTGCCTGCTGGTGGTCCTGCCGTGCGGGCGGCCCTGCATTTCCACGCAACCCTTTTGCATCAGGCGCAGCAGCAGCTGGGTCCAGCTGGCGTCGGCCCATTTGGCGCTTTCCAGCACCAGGGAGCGCGCGGCCTGCAGGCCGTCGCCGGGCTGCAGCTCCACGCGGAAACTGCCGCGTTCGCGCTGGGCCGTGACGGCCACCACGCTGCCCAGCAGCGCGATGTCATGCGAAGGCCTGGGGCCCTGCGGGCCGTCCAGGTCCACGCGCAGCACGCAGCCGGGGCGCAGTTCGTAGGTCCAGCGATGGTCGGCATGGCCGGCCGCGCCCATGGCGTTCATTTCGGCAAGCCGCTGCTCCTGGGTCATGTCGTAGGGGCTGATGATGGGCGCCTGCTGCTGCGGGTAGCCCTGCACGCCGTCCAGGCAGGCGGCCATGAAGACCACGGCCGCCGCGCATGCCAGCAGTTTCCATGCGCCGCGCGGGCCCCGGCGTTCAGCGCGCGGCATGGGCCGCACCGCCGTCTTCATCACCCGGTACCTGCAGCGACACGTCCACGCGCATGGCCAGCACCTTGTCGATGGCCTTGCCGTCCATGTCCACCACCTCGAAGCGCCAGCCTTCCCATTGCACGGTGTCGGTGACACGCGGCAGCCGGCCCGTGAGCAGCATGACCATGCCGGCCAGCGTGTGGTAGCGGCCGCGCTCTTCCTCGGGCACGGTGGCCAGTTCCAGCCGGTCCTTGAGTTCGGGCACGGGGATGTGGCCGTCCAGCAGCCAGCTGCCGTCCTCGCGCTGCAGCGCCCAGGAGTTGCGCGGGTCACGCGGCTGGAATTCGCCCGTGATGGCCTCCACCAGGTCCTGCAGGGTGACGATGCCCTGGACCTCGCCGTACTCGTCGATCACGAACGCCATGTGCACGTCGGACAGGCGAAAGCTCTCCAGCAGTTCCATGCCGGTGATGGTCTCGGGCACATAGAGCGCGGTCTGCATGGGCTGGTCGGTCAGGCCCTGCTCCTTGCCCTGCAGCGCGCGCGACAGCCACTGGCGCGCGTTGAGCACGCCGATGATGGAGTCCATGCCGCCGCGCACCACCGGAAAGCGCGCGTGGTCGGACTGCTCGATCACGCGCAGGTTGTCCTCGAACGGCGCATCGGCATCCAGGCAGACCACGTCGCTGCGCGGCACCATCAGCGAGCCGATCTGGCGGTCATCGAGGCGGAACACGTTGCGCACCATGGTGTGCTCGTGCGATTCGATGACGCCGGCCGTCGTGCCTTCGGCCAGCATGGCGTGGATCTCTTCCTCGGTGACGGCGCTGCCGCTGTTTTCCTTGACGCCCAGCAGGCGCAGCAGCGCATGGGTGGACACGGACAGCAGCACCACGAAGGGCTTGGTCAGATGGGCCAGCCAGTTGACTGGGCGTGCGATCAGGCGCGCAAAAGTCTCTGGGTAGGTCTGGCCGATGCGCTTGGGCACCAGCTCGCCGACGACGATGGAGAAATAGGTGATCAGCACCACCACCAGCGCCGTGGCCGTGTAGCCGCCATAGGGCGCGGGCACGCCCAGGCGCTGCAGCCACTCGGCCAGGGGGGCGGCCAGCGCGGCCTCGCCGACGATGCCGTTGAGCACGCCGATGGAGGTGATGCCGATCTGGATGGTGGACAGAAAGCGCGTGGGGTCGGCCCCCAGCTGCGCGGCGGCGGCGGCGCCGGCATCGCCCTCGTCAATGAGTTTTTGCAGGCGCGCCTTGCGCGCCGTCACCAGCGCGATCTCGGACATGGCGAAGACGCCATTGAGCAGGATCAGCGCAAAAAGTATGGCAATTTCCATGATGCGTGTTGTGGGAACCGGGAGCCGCAGCTGCGGCAGAAAGGGCCCATGCGGCGATGGGTCCGGGAAGAAGGAAAGCCAGGGGCCAGCCCGGCAGCCGGGCATTCAGGACAGGGCCCCGAAGCGGCAGAGGCACCGCAGGCGCAGGGCACTGCAGGTCAGAAAAACGGCAATGGGGATCAGGCTGCCCGGGGAGGCCGATCGGGCGGGGCCAGGCTGCGCCAAGGGCCTTCGCGCAGGCTGGCGGTGATGTGGCGCCCGGCCTGCAGGCGGGGTGCCGGCATGCTGTCCACGGCGTGCACGACATCGGGGAGGTCCTGCTGATCGTCCATCAGCGCGTGGTCGAAGTCATCGAGCAGGGAGACCGTGTCCACCCGCGGCGCCGCCGCGCGCTCCGGGCCGGCGCAGGCCGCGCGCGGGTGGACACCGGGCGGCTCGCATGGCTCGTCCGTCAGGGCGCGCCATGGCGCAAGCCCCAGCGTGGACAAGGCCACGCTGACGACGAAGTGCAGGGAGAAAACCGCGATAAACCATCTGGACATGGTCTTCGGATTCTATCCATGCCCGTGACCCGCAGACAGGCAGGCCGCCTGTCCACCGCTGTTCGCCGCTTCCTACAAGCGGCGCGCCGGCGCCGTGGAAACATGCGCCACGGCCCACTCTCCGCCCTCTGCCATGAAAGCCATCCATACCCTTTTCACCGTGTTGCACGCCCTCATCGCGCTGCTGTTTTCGCTGGCCGCCGTGGCCCTGCTCTGGATCGCGGGCCTGAAGGGCTGGAACGCCATGGCGCATGGCGTGGATGGCGAATCGGGCCTGCGCATTGTCGAGGCGCTGGGCATTCTGGCCTCCGGCGTGGTTGCACTGCAGATCGCCCAGACCATCACCGAAGAGGAAGTCATACGCGAGGCCCACATCAGCGGCCCCACGCGCGTGCGCCGCTTTCTCTCGCGCTTTCTGGTGGTGCTGGTCGTCGCGCTGGCCGTCGAAGCACTGGTCGCCGCCTTCAAGACGCAGGAAGAACCCGCCCACCTGCTCTACCCCGCCGCCCTGGTCAGCGCCGTGGGTGTCCTGCTGCTGGGCTGGGGCGCCTTCATCCACCTCAATCGCTCCGCCGAGGAGCTGGAGCCCGAGGCCATGGAAGAAGCCAAGGGCGAGGACCACAAGGTCAACAAGTCGTGAGGGCCAGGCCCGCGCACGCCGTGGTTGACAGGCCGCATCGCCGGCCTCAGGATGCGCGGATGGTTTTTGCCACGCACCGCCTCACGACCACCACCACGACCGCCAACGGCGGACCGTGGACGGATACCTGAGCGCCGCAAGGCAGCCACCATCCCCCAAGGCCCCGCCCACGATGGACGGGGCCTTTGCGTTTCTCCGTGCATCCAGGGCATCACCGGAGAGACTTCATGCAGATTCCCCCTTCCACCGCTTCCGCCGCTTCCGCCCCTTCCGCCGCCTCCTCCCCATCCTCGACGGCCGCACAGGACGGCCCACGGCGTGCCCTGCTCGTCATCGACATGCAGCAAGGTCTTTTCAACGGCAGCGATGCGCCGTTCGACAAGGACCGCGTACTGGCGAACACCCGACAACTGATCGCCCGCGCCCGTGAAGCCGGCGCGCCCATCTTCGCTGCGCGCCACACCGGCCCTGCAGGCTCGCCGATCGCCCCGGGCAGCCCGCTCACGCAGCTGCTGCCGCAGTTGGGCATCGATGCGCAGCGGGACCGCGTCTTCGACAAGACACGGCCCAGCTGCTTCGAGGGCACCGGCCTGGCCACCTGGCTTGCCGAAGCCGGCATTGCCGAACTGGTCATCGCCGGCATGAAGACCGAGTTCTGCGTGGACACCACCTGCCGTGCCGCAGCCGGCCTGGGCTTTCGCCCGGTGCTGGTGGCGGATGCCCATACCACCACCGATTCGCCGCTGCTGCAGGCCGAGCTCATCATCGGCCACCACAACCGCACGCTGGGCGGCGCCTTTGCGCAACTGGTGCAGACTGCGGACTGCCGGTTCTGAACGGACTTCGCGCATGATGGCCCTGGAAGCGTCGCGGGTCGTGCCGTGGCAGCCTTGCATCAAGCCAATATGAATGATTTCCGTTAACTGGTTCATGACGTGCGCAGGCCTGGCATGCTGGCCTGCAGCGCACCACAGGAGCGAGCAATGCCCGAACCTCTTGCACCGTCGGCCGGCCCGGCTTTCACCGATGCGCCGCCCTCCACGCCCCGGCAGGAAAAACTGTCCGACGTCAGCGAGACGCTGCGCATTCCGCTGACCGCCCGCGCCCTGGGCGACCGGCTGTTTCCGGGCATGGCCGTCAGTGACGCCCATGCCTTGGACACCCTGACCCAGCTGGGCGACGACGGCAGCCGCTGGCTTCAGGACAGGCAGAGCATCTACGGCGTGCTGGCGCGCACGCACTGCTTTCGCGCGCTGGCGCAGGACTTTCTCCGGCGCCAGCCGCAGGGCCATGTGGTGAACCTGGGCTGCGGCCTCAGCGACTATTTCCAATGGCTGGACAACGGAAAGATGCGCATGACGGATGCGGACCTGGGGCCGGTCGTTGCATTGCGCAGGCAGTTGCTGCCCTGGCAATCGGAGCGCCAGGAGATCCGCGAATTCGACCTGGCCGACGCCGACTGGTGGCAGCGGCTGGGACTGCCGGCCGACAGGTCAGGGCCTGCGGTGTTCATGATGGCCGAAGGCGTTTCCATGTACCTGCAAAAAGAGCAGATGCAGGCGCTGTGGACCACGTTTGCGCAATGCAGCCCGCCGGGTTCGGAACTGGTGTTCGACGCCATGTGCTGGCTGGCCGCCGGGCGCGCAAGCCAGCACCCCTCGGTCCGGCTCACCCAGGCCCAGTTCCATTGGGGCCTGCGCCGCGAGGCCGATCTGGCGCAAGCCCATCCGCGCCTGCAGCTGGTGGCCGCGCACCAGGTGATGGAAGGGTACGGCCCGCCCTACTCGCTGGTGGGGCCGGCATTCCGTTGGACCTTTGGCGTGCACTTCTATGCCATCTACCAGTTGAAGTCGGTCGAAACGGCGGCTTAGGCCGATTGCGCAGCCGCAACGAAAGATGCCCGGTCAAGCCGGGCATCCTAGTTTCTGGGAACCAGGATCAGCCTTCGTCGGCCGCGCTGGAGGACAGGGCCAGGGCCCGGCCTTGCACCAGGTCTTGCCCGGGCTGCCATTCGCGCACAAAGCGGTTGCGCGGCGGCCGCAGGGCTTCGCGGCCGGCCGAGACGGGCGTGCCCACATACAGCAGGCCGACGAGCCGGTCATGGGGCTCGAATCCCAGGGCCTCGCGCACGCGCGCATCGTGGCTGTTGGCGCCGCTGGCCCAGAAGCCGCCAAAGCCCAGGATGTGCAGGGCGTTGAGCATGTTCATGGCGGCAGCGCCACCGGCCAGCAGCTGCTCGCTTTCAGGCACCTTGTGCTCGGGCTGCAGGTGCACGCCCAGCGCGATGATCAGCGGGGCGGACAGGGCCTTGGCGCGGAATCGCTCGGCGTCGGCCTGCGGGTCGCGCGCCTTGGCGGCCTGCACGAACACCTCGCCCAGCGCATGGCGTGCATCGCCCTGCACCAGCACGAAGCGCCAGGGGCGCAGCTGGCCGTGGTCGGGGGCGCGCAAGGCCGCGTCGATGACGGTGTCGATCACGCCAGGGCCGGGCGCCGGCTCCTGCAACGGCCAGCGTGACTGGCGCGACATCAGCAGGTCCAGCGCGGCGCGCTGCTCGGGGGTCAGGGAGCTGTCGTTGGTGCTCATTCGTTGTCCTGCAGCGCAGGCTGCCTTGCCTGCACGGGCTGTGCCGGTGATTCGGGTGGCAGCTGCGAGCACGCGCCGCAATGGCCGTACAGGGCCAGGCGGTGGTCGGCCAGGCGGTAGCCGTGGGCCTGGGCCACCTGGTGCTGCAGCGCCTCGATGTGGTCGTTGCTGAATTCATCCACGCGTCCGCACTGCAGGCAGATCAGGTGGTCATGGTGCGGCCCCTCATTGAGCTCGAACACCGCCTTGCCGCTTTCAAAGGTCTGGCGCAGCAGCAGGCCTGCGGCCTCCAGCTGCGACAGCACGCGGTAGACGGTGGCCAGGCCCACCTCGGCACGCCGCTCGGCCAGCAGGCGGAACACGTCTTCGGCGTGCAGGTGACGCGACTCGCTCTGGCGAAACATCTCCAGCACCTGCATGCGCGGCAGCGTGGCCTTCAGGCCGACGCTGCGCAGTTCGGGTTCGCCGCCCGGGCTCAGGGGCATCTTGCTGCGTGTCATGCGGTGGTGTCTCCGTGTGTCAGTGTCATGGCGGGGTTGTCGCCGCCTTCGGCACCCCGGTGTATGCGGACGATGCGCAGCGCATCGGGCTGCTCCACCAGCACGCAGGTCTTGCCCGTGCGCTGGCAATGGTCCTGCACGCGCCAGTACTCGCCGTGGCTCAGGCAGCCGGTCTGGCAGATCACCAGATCGGCCTCGCGCAGGCTGGCCTCGAAGGCCTTGGCGTCCTGCTCGGGCTCCCGCGCAGGCATGGCGGGCTGCGCCACGGGCGCGGCCGTCTGGCGCTGCCAGCGTGCGCGCTCGCGCAACAGGTCCTGCACGCGCACCAGCAGCGACTCCACACGCCGTGCCAATGTGACGCGGCGCGAGAGGCCGGGAATGGCCTTCTCCAGCGCCTCGCGCTCCTCGCGCGCCCACAGCAGCTGGGTTTCCTTGGCCATCAAGGCCGCGCGCTGGCGGATCACCAGCCTTTGCAGCCTCTCTATTTCCTGGGCTTGAAGGCACAGCAGCTCGCTGCTGCGCAACTGGGCGTGGCCGTAGCCACGCAGCAGCACCTGGTGCTCATGCGCCAGTTGCTGAATGTCGTCCAAGGTCTGGGTCATGGTTTCCTCGGCAAACCTGAGCATTGCGCGGTGGTCGCGCGAAGGCCTTTGCGCATGGCCCTGTGCGGCACGGGCCTGGCTTGCCGGCAAGGCGGTGTGCTGCGATGCAAGCCGGATGCGCTGGCAAATCAGTGAGAATGATTCTTATTAAATCATGAAATGCCGGCCGTCAAACCGATGACCGTACGCCGTCTGGTGCAAAGGCCGCACCGGCGCAGATGCGCTTGCAGGGCGGCCGTCAGCGCCCTGCCATGCACGGCAACGCAGGCCTGCGCCCGGCCTGCCGTTGCCTGTCCGACCTGCTCAAAGACCCTTGAGCAGCCGGCCGTTGACCTCGGTACCGTACAGCGAGAACGGGGTGTCGTGGAACTGCTTGCGCGTGTCGGCCACGTTGCCGGTGAAGCGCGGGTCCTGGGGGCGCTCCATGCTGTTGATGTAGGTGGCCACGTCCCAGGCTTCCTGGTCGTCCAGCGTGGGGTTGCCGTAGGGCATGTTGCCCTTGATGAAGCTGGCGGCCTTGTCCACCTCATGCGTGCCCGCACCCCAGTTGTAGGACTGCTTGCCCCACAGCGGCGGGAACACGGTCACGCCGCCGGTTTCCTGGCCCTGGCCCTGCGCGCCGTGGCACAGCGCGCACTTGGCCTCGTAGACCTTGGCGCCGCGCTCGAAGCTGGGCTCCTGCGCGGCCTTGCCCACCTTGGTGAAGCCCGCGCCCGGCAGCTTCTCGCCCGTGGGCGCCTTCTGGGCCATCCAGTAGGCGTAGGCCTCCAGCGCCACGAGGATGTCGTGGCCGTCGTCGGGGGCCTTGCCGTTCATGCTGTACATGAAGCAGCCGCGCACGCGCTCGGCGAAGGTGTCCACGTGGTTGGTCTTCTTGCGGTAGGCCGGGTACAGCGGGTAGGCACCCCACATGGGTGCGGCGCCCTTGAGCCGGCCTGCGTCCAGGTGGCAGTTCACGCAGTTGAGGGTGTTGCCCGAAAAGCCCACGGCGTTGGCCGGCGTGCGCAGGAAGATGGCCTCGCCACGGCGAATCCACTCGCCCATGGGCGTGTCGGGGATGTCGCGGGCACCGGGGGGTGTGAAGGCGCCGCCGTCGGCAGCCACTTTCACGGCCTGGGAAGTGACCTGGGCATCCGCATTTGCATCGGCCCTGGCTGCGGTGGCAACCGCAGCGGGGACCGCGCCCACGCGGGCCGGCGCAGGTGGCATGTCTGGCTGGCTGATGTACATGCCATAGGCGAGCGCGCCCGCCAGGCCGGCGAACAGGCAGGCGACGACGACGTACTCGGCGGTATTGGAGTTTTGAGAGGCGCGGGTGGGTTGTGTGTCGGACATGTTCGGCTCCCGGTCCATCAGGGTTTGGCTGGCGCGGAGGCCGTGGCTGCGGTGCTGGGGCTGGGGCTGGCGCCATGCAGGCGGGCGTAGTAGGCCGCCACGGCCTGGATGTCCGCGGGCGTGAGCTTTTGCGCGACCTTGCCCATGAGGCCCAGCGGGCCGGCCTCGCGCTGGCCCTTGTTCCAGGCGGCGACCTGGCTTTGCATGTAGTCGGCCGTCAGGTGGCCGATGGCCGGGAAATCTGCGCCCACGCCCACGCCGCCCGGGCCGTGGCATTGGGCACAGGCGGGAATGCCGTCCGCCCAGCGTCCGCGCTCGACCAGCCAGGCGCCGTCATCATCCTTGCCCTTGGGCAGCGGACCGCGCACGGGCTGGATGGGCAGCGGCAGGCTGGCGTAGTAGGCCGAGACGTCGGCACGGTCCTGGGCCGACAGGGCCTTGGCCATGGGCGCCATCACGGGCGCCTGCCGGCTGCCGTCGGCCAGGTGCTGCAGCTGGCGCGCCAGATAGCCGGCGTGCTGGCCGGCCAGGGCCGGAAAGCCCGCCATGCCCTCACCCTTGGCGCCGTGGCAGGTGGCACAGGCCGCCGCGCCCTGGGGCGTGCCCGCCTGGGCGATTTTCTGGCCGGCTGCTGCACTGCCTTGCACCGCAGCTGTGGGCGCTGCTGCGGGCGCTGGTGCCTTGGGCGCGGCGTCTTGCGCCCAGGCGCTGCCCATCAGCATGCAGATGCCGATGGCGATGCACGACCGGGACAGGGTCTGTTTGTTCATGCGGATCATCGTGGGAAGAGGCATTTGCCCTGCCATGCGTCCGCGCCACGCACCCAGGAGCGCACAGCTGCGGCGGACAGGGTCGAATAGGGATACCGGCCGCCGCCCCGCAAGGCGCAATGCCCGCAGGGCTGGCCAGCCAGGCCCGCACGATACGGAGCCGAGATTAAGCCGGCGTTAATGGGCCGGCGCTAATGGGCCGGCGGCCGGGACCTGCGGGCCCGGGCCGTCCGCCAGCGGCAGGTACAGGCGCGCGACCAGGCCGCTGGCCTGACCTTCCTCGGGCCGCCACAGGCTGCGCGGCTGCAGCAGCAGGCAGCCGCCTGCGCATTCGGCGATGCGCTGCACGATGGGCAGTCCCAGGCCGCTGCCATGCTCCTGGGGACGCTTGCGCCAAAAGCGCCGCGTGGCCTCTTCGCATTCCTCGGCGCTGAGCCCCGGGCCGTGGTCGGCCACGGTGAACTCCACATAGCCTGGGCCCGGCTGCTGCGTCTTGCCCGGCATGGCGCCAATGGGGCGCACGGCCAGTTCCACGGGATGCTGCGGCGCATGGCGCAGGGCGTTTTCCAGCAGATTGCGCAGGGCCGAGACCAGCAGGGGCTCGGAGATGGCCAGCGGCCAGTCCTGCACGGGCTGGCCGTTGTCCAACCATGTGCGCAGCGCGGGCGCTGGGGTCTGGGCGCTCACGGCATTCACAGCCAGTTGCCAGGCCTTGTCCAGCGCCTGCAGCGCATCGGCAGGCGCATCGCCGCAGGCCAGCACGGAGGCAGCGCCAGGTTCATGCTGCTCCAGCCGCGCCAGCAGCAGCAATTGCTCCAGCGTGTGCTGCAGGTGCTCCACGCCCTCGCCCGCCTGGGCCAGCGAATCGCGGGCCATGGAGCCGGGCGGCGCGGCCAGAAGGCCGGCAGGCATGCCGGGCGCCGCCAGCGCCATCTGCGCCACCTGTACATGGGTCTTGATGGCGGTCAGCGGCGTGCGCAGCTCATGGGCGGCGTCGTCGCTCCAGCGGCGCTCGCGGTCGATGGCGGCGCGCACGCGGTGCAGCAGCTGGTTGAGCGTGCCCACCAGCGGCGCCAGCTCGCGCGTCTGCAGGCCCTGGGCCACGGGCGAGTCGTCGCCGGGCGGGCGGCGCGCCAGCTCGCGCCGCAGGGCCTCCAGCGGCCTGAGGCCCTGGGTCACGGCCCACCACATCAGCCCCATGCTGGCCAGCAGCGCCAGCACGAAGGGCAGGACGATGGTGTAGGCAAAGCCGTGGATCAGGCCCTCGCGCACATCGATGCGGTCGGCCGTGGCGATGCGCACGCCGTGGTCCTCCAGCACATAGGTGCGCCAGGGCTTGCCCCCCTTGATGATGGTCGAGAAGCCCAGCGGCATGCTCTGCGGGAACACGGGACTGCCCTCGGTCTTGGCCAGCACCTGCGGCAGGGCCGATTCGGGCCGCACGGGCTGGACCTCGCCGCGCACCAGGCTGACCTCGCAGGCCACGCCGTCGCGCGCGATCACGTTGAGCATGGGGCTCCAGTCCTGCGGCAGCTCCCGGGCAGGCCGGAACTGGTGGACGATGCCTGCCACCATGCGCGCCGAGGCGATCAGCCGGTCATCCAGCACGGTGCGCAGTTCGTTGCGCATGTCCGAGAACATCCAGGCCGCCACACCGCCCCACAGCGTGCACAGCGCCAGGCACAGACATGCCAGCAGGCGCACGCGCAGGCTGCGCATCATGGGTGCAGGCCCAGGCGATAGCCCTCACCGCGCACCGTCTCCACCAGCTCATGGCCCAGCTTGCGGCGCAGGTGGTGCACATGCACGTTGACGGCATTGCTCTCCACGTCCTGGCTGTAGCCGTAGAGGCTGTCGCGCAGTTGCTCGGTGCTCAGGATGCGGCCCGGCGACTGCAGCAGCGCGCGCAGCAGCGACCACTCGCGGCGCGACAGCTCCACCGTGCGGCCCTGGCGCTGGATGTGGCCTGCAGCGGGGTTGATGCGCACCTCGCCCAGCTCGATCCAGTCCACGCTGCGGCCGGCCGCGCGGCGCAGCAGCGCATGCAGGCGCGCCGCCAGTTCGTGCAGGTCAAAGGGCTTGACCAGGTAATCGTCGGCGCCGGTCTGCAGGCCTTCGATGCGCTGTGACACGGCGTCGCGCGCCGTCAGCACCAGCACGGGCACCTGCAGGCCCTGGCCGCGCCAGCGCGCCAGCAGCGAGAGGCCATCCTCGTCCGGCAGGCCCAGGTCCAGCACGCAGGCATCGAAATGCGAGGAGCGGATGGCCGCATCCGCCTGCCCGGCCGAGGCCACGGTATCCACGCCAAAGCCCTGCAGCTGCAGGCCGGCTCGCACGCCGCTGGCCACCAGCGCGTTGTCTTCCACCAAGAGAACATGCATATTGTTGTCCGCAGGGCCTGGAGCCAGGCCCCGCCGTCTGTATCCAAGTCGGGAACGAAAAGCGACTGAGCATCGCAGATTTGTAGCGAGGTGTGCGCCAGCATGCCGAATCTCGCAGGCACGCGTACAAGAATGCGGCCCGATGATTGCAGCCTTGCCGGCAACCTCCGGGCAGGCGCCATCGTGGCAGCCCGCACTGTGCCGGGTCTGATGGCGCAAGGGCCGTTGCCCACCCGTTACCCACCCGTTAACCCCCCGTTAATTCCCCGCTGCCAGCATCCACGGCCTGTCAGCCCGCATCGCTGAAACTCCCTTCCATGCATCTCCGGTCATCCCCTCTTCTTTCGTCCTTCCTGCCCTTGCTTGCTGGCCTGCTGATGGCGCCTTGGCCTGCCCTTGCTGGACCGGCCGAGCCTGGCGGGCCGTCAGCGCTACCGGCGCTGGGCGCCAAGCTGCACCTGCCCGCCAGCTTGGCGCTGGGGCCGCTGGTCCTGCCGATGGGCGTGGTGGTGGCCATGCTGGCTTGGCTGCTGGCGCAGTGGCTGGCGCGCAGGAATGAAAGGCGCACGGGCCAGGCCGTGGATGCGCTGCTGTGGCAAAGCACCCTGGCCGGCCTGCTGGCGGCGCGCCTGGCCTATGTCGCGCAGTGGTGGACCGAGTTCGCGCCGGCTCCGTGGGATTGGAGCGGGATGCCGGCCCTCGCAGGCCGCATCATCGATATCCGCGACGGGGGATGGAACCTGTGGGCCGGCCTGCTGGCCGCGCTGCTGTACATGCTGTGGCGCAGTCGCCGCTCCCCGGTGCTGCGCCGCGCCACAGGGCTGGCGCTGGGCGCGGGGGCGGCCCTGCTGGTGCTGGGCAGCCTGCTGCAGGCACTGCCCTCCGCAGATGCACCGGCCCTGCCGGCCTTCACCCTGGTCAACGGACAGGCGCAGCCGGTCTCGCTGCAGCAGTTGCAGCAGGCCGACGGCAAGCCCATGGTGATCAACCTCTGGGCCACCTGGTGCCCGCCCTGCCGGCGCGAGATGCCGGTGCTGGCCCAGGCCCAGCAGCAGCGGCCCGATGTGCGTTTCATCTGGATCAACCAGGGCGAGCCTGCCGAGACCGTGATGGGCTATTTGCAGCGCGAGCAGGCGACGGCCCCGCTGCCGCTGGCCCAGGTGCTGTTCGACCCGCAGCAGCAGGCCGGCCGGCACTGGCGCCAGCAGGGCCTGCCTTCCACCTATTTCTATGGCGCCGACGGCCGGCTGTGCGGCATGCGCATGGGCGAGCTGTCGCGCGCCAGCCTGGCCCAGCATCTGAAGGAATGTTCATGAGCGCTTCCCCCCTGTTTCCCCTGCCTGCACTGGCAGGAGCCCTGGCCCTGTCGGCAGCCTTGGCCCTGCCGGCCGCGGCGTCCGAGCTGCCATCGGAGGAGTTTCTGGCCCAGCAGGGACTGACCCTGGTGGGCCCGCTGCCGGCTGTGGGCGGACTCAAGGCCTGGGCCGCCTACCGCGACCGCCAGCCCGTGCCCATCTACCGCATGCCTGACGGCAAGCACTGGGTGCTGGGCACGGTGATCGACGCCCAGGGCCGCGACGTGAACGCCCAGGCCCTGCAGGCCGCCGTGCAAAAGCCCATGGGCGAGCAACTGTGGGGCGATGTGCAGCGCGCCCAGTCCATACCGGATGGCCGCGCCGACGCGCCGCGCACGGTCTATGTGTTCACCGACCCCAACTGCCCCTATTGCAACCAGCTGTGGAACGATGCCCGGCCCTGGGTGGAGAGCGGCCAGGTGCAGTTGCGCCACATTCTGGTGGGCATCCTCAAGCCCAGCAGCGAGGGCAAGGCCGCCGCCTTGCTGACCGCGCGCCAGCCCGAGCAGGCCCTGGCCGAGCACGCACGCGCCTATGCCAAGGCCGGCCGCGCCAGCGCAGAGGGCGCGGGCGCCACGCCGCTGGCCCCGGTGCCGCAGGCCACGCGGCAGGTGCTGGCCAACCATGCCTCGCTGATGTCCACCTGGGGGCTGCGTGCCACGCCGGCCCTGGTCTGGAAGGATGACAAGGGGCTGGTGCAGGTACGCACCGGCCTGCCGCCGGGCCTGCTGGAAGAGGTCATGGGGCCGCGTGGCAGGAAATGACGAGGACGACCATGAGCACAAGCCGTTCTCCCGCCGCTTCCATCTCCTCCAGCGACTGGAGCGACCTGTTCCCCGCCCGGCCGGATGCGCCGCCGCTGCGCATCGTGCTGCATGCGCCCACACCCGGCGCCCTGGCCCGTGCACGCAGCAATCTGGCCAACCTGCGCCAGGACCGGCCCGGTGCCGAGGTCCGCATCGTCATCAACGGCCCGGCCGTCGAGGCGCTGCTGGACGCCGCGCCGGGCACGCCGCAGCATCTGGATGCTGCCGCCCTGGCCCATGCGCTGGTCTGCCCGAACACGCTCAGGAAGCTGGGCCGCGAGGCGCCTGCCGGCATGCGCGTGCTGCCGCAGGGCGGCATCGAGTCACTGGCCCTGCTGCAGCAGTCGGTCTGGTGCTACGTGCGCTGCTGAGCGGCCTGCGCCAGCGAGGCCAGGCAGCGCGCCTGCCATTGGTATTCAGGCTCGAACGATCCGCGGTCCGTGACGGCGCCGTGGCCGCCCTCGCCATAGACCATGGCGTAGGCCGCATAGTCGGCCGCCTGCAGCGCCCGGCCCGCCAGCCCATGGGCCGTGGCATAGGTGGCGGACACGGCGGCATGGCCGCAGCCGTCGAGGGAGCGCGATCCCTGGTGGTGGTTGGCCAGGCTGGCCGCCTCGCGGGCCAGGCGGTCCAGTTCCTGCCGGTCGATCTGGCCGTCCAGGTAGCGTCGAAGGCCTTGTGCGCAGCGGATGACGTCCGGGTCTTCCAGCAGGTGCGCGATGCGGTCCACGCAAGCCTGTGTGAATTGCAGCCTCAGGTGCTCGCCGGCTTCGGCGGCAAGGTCCAGTTCCGAAGCAAGGCTGTTCAGGGCATGGTTCATGGAGAACTCCTTGGCAGTGGCGACACAAGCAGCGTAGACCGGGGCCGCGCAAGGAAACAAGAGGGTGATTTCCGATACGCGCCCCGCATTCCCGAGGAATGCAGTCACCCTGTTAACCCCGTCTTAATCCCTGCGCCACACGCTATGGACTGCCTTGGGCGCCTGTCCATGGCAGGCAGTCGGTGGCACTTTGCAAGCACTCGGCAGCCACTTGAAAAGCCCATTGCTTGACTCACATCAAGCCGCCAAGGCCCTGAATTTCATATATTAAATTCAATATAAAAAGCATATTTTTAATGCTTTATTGAGTTTGAGCGACCACCCTCCGTGGCCGCAGGACGATGAAAGACAGGCCATGCCAAAAACATCCCGCGCCGGCAGCGGCTGCAACGACTGCAGCTGCCAGCCCTCCTCCCAGGACATCCCCGCCCGCACCGCCGCCCATGCGCAGCCCGCCGCAGGCAAGCGCGGCTTCCTGCAGGATCTGCTGGCCGCTGCCATGGCGGCCGTGGCCCTGCCCGTGGCGGCGGCCGCGCCCGGCACCCCGGGTTTCCAGCCGCCGCGCCGCCCCGGCGAGGCCGGCAGGCGCTACGGCATGCTGGTGGATCTGCGCCGCTGCATAGGCTGCCAGGCCTGCACGGTGAGCTGCTCCATGGAGAACCTGCCGCCGCTGGGCCAGTTCCGCACCACGGTGCTGCAGTACGAGGTGCAGCACGCGGGCAACGAGGACCTGCCGCCGGCCATGCTCAACCTGCCGCGCCTGTGCAACCACTGCGACAACCCGCCCTGCGTGCCGGTCTGCCCGGTGCAGGCCACCTTCCAGCGCAGCGACGGCATCGTGCTGGTGGACAACGAGCGCTGCGTGGGCTGCGGCTACTGCGTGCAGGCCTGCCCCTATGACGCACGCTTCATCAACCACGAGACGCAGACCGCCGACAAGTGCACCTTCTGCGAGCACCGGCTGGAGGCCGGACTGCTGCCGGCCTGCGTGGAAAGCTGCGTGGGCGGCGCCCGCGTGATCGGCGACCTCAACGACGAGGGCAGCGAGATCCGCCAGCGCATGCGCGAGCACGCCAAGGACCTCAAGGTGCTCAAGCCCGCCATGGGCACGGACCCGCATGTGTACTACCTGGGATTGCCCGACGCCTTCGTCGACGGCGTTGACGGGCAGGCCAGCGTGCGGCTGGTCACTTCCCACTGAACGCAAGGAGCACCCCATGCACATCGTCGAACTCCTGACCCCCGCCTACGAATCGGCCTGGCTGCCCTGGGCCGTGCAGTACTTCTTCCTGGCCGGCATTGCCACGGGCGCCGCCCTGCTGGCCGCCGCCTGCGCCTGGGCACCGCGCGGCAGCGCCATGGCGCGCCTGCTGCCGGCCGCCGTGCTGGTGCTGGCCGTCAGCGCCATCGCCGCGCCCGTGTCGCTGCTGGCCGACCTGCACCAGCCTGCGCGCTTCTGGCATTTCTATGCGCACTTCACGCCGTGGTCGTGGATGTCGGTGGGCGCCCTGCTGCTGCCGGTCTTCGTGGGGCTGGCGCTGGCTTTCGTGCTGGCCTGGTGGCTGGGCCGGCCGCAGTGGCTGCGCTGGCTGGCGCCGCTGCTGGCCGTGTCGGCGCTGACCATCACCGCCTATACCGGCGCCGAGCTGATGGCCGTGCGCTCGCGCCCGCTGTGGAACACGCTGTGGGTGCCGCTGAACCTGGCACTCACGGGCTGGCTGGCCACGGTGGGCTGCATGCTGGCGACGGCGCGCTTTCTGCCCGCCCGCCACCGCCCCGATGCCGGCGCCCTGCAGGCCCTGCGCGTGCTGGGCCTGGCGCTGGCGCTGTGCCTGCTGGCCATGGTGGCGGTCTGGGCCGTTGCAGGCTGGCTGGGCCAGGGCCGCTCCTTCCAGGCGGCGCTGCAGCTGTGGCAGCAGTTTCCGGTCTGGCGCCTGAGCATGCTGGGCTCGGCCGTGGCCGGTGCCGCCTTGCTGTGGGCCCTGGTGCGGGGTGGGCAGCGCATGGCCTGCCCGCGCTACACGCTGGCCCTGGGGCTGGGCCTGGCCGCCGCGGCCTGGGCCTTCCGCTGGGCGCTGTTCATGGGCGTGCAAGGCGTGCCCAAGTATGGCGCGGGCCTGTACATCTACCACATGCCGCTGGGCGGCGACGGCCTGCTGGGCATGCTGGGAGTGGCCGGCCTGTGCATTGCACTGGTGACGCTGGCCACCTGGGCGCTGGAACTGTTTCCCGCGCGTTCGGCCACGGCCCGCGCCCTCTGACACCGCCGCCCTGACGACCTCTCACCCATTCACGGAGCGCGGCCCGCCACCGGCCGGCTGCGCCACAGAAAGCCTTTCATGACCGACAAGAAGAAACTCCCCCAAGCCCCCGAAGATTCCCTGGATGCCGAGGCCACACGCCGCCGCCTGCTGCTGCGCGGTGGCCTCACCGCCGGTGGTCTGGCCGCCTTTGCGGCCGGCTACGGTGAAACACTGGCGCGCGGTGCCAAGGGCCTGGTCGCAGGCACCTCGGGCACGCCCACGGCCAGCGCCACGCGCGGCAATTCGCTGACGCCGGAGTTCCGCATCGACCCGGCCACGGGCGCGCTCGCCACCCAGCCCGGCCAGGTGGTCAGCCCCTCCAGCTGCCTGGGCTGCTGGACGCAGTGCGGCGTGCGCGTGCGTGTCGATACCGCCAGCAACCGCATCCTGCGCGTGGCAGGCAACCCCTACCACCCACTGGCCACCACGCGCCCGGCCACCATGGAAGAACCCGTGCGCGAGGTCTACGCCAAACTGGGCAAGGAGCTGGGCCTGGAGGGCCGGGCCACGGCCTGCGCGCGCGGCTCGTCCATGCTGGAGCACCAGAACGCGCCGCACCGCGTGCTCACCCCGCTCAAGCGCGTGGGCCCGCGCGGCAGCGGCCGCTGGCAGAGCATTTCCTTCGAGCAGCTGGTGCAGGAAGTCTGCGAGGGCGGCGACCTGTTCGGCGAAGGCCAGGTCGAGGGCCTGCGCGCCATCTGGGACACCAGGGCCCCGCTGGACGCCGACAACCCCGAGTTCGGCCCGCGCTCCAACCAGTTGCTGGTGACCGACGCCTCCAACGAAGGCCGCGCCCAGCTGCTGCGCCGCTTTGCGGGGCCGTCCTTCGGCACCGTGAACGTCAGCAACCACGGCGCCTACTGCGGCCAGAGCTTTCGCGTGGGTGCGGCAGCGGCCCTGGGCGACCTGCCCGGCATGCCGCACGGCAAGCCGGACTGGAGCCATGCCAGCTTCGGCCTGTTCATAGGCGCGGCACCCGCGCAGTCCGGCAACCCCTTCCAGCGCCAGGGCCGCGAACTGGCCGAGGCCCGCTCGCGCGAGGACAACCGTTTCCGCTACGTGGTGGTCTCGCCCGTGCTGCCGACCTCGTCCAGCCTGGCTGCGGGCAGCGGCAACCGCTGGCTGGCCGTCAAGCCGGCCAGCGACCTGGCCCTGGCCATGGCGCTGATCCGCGTCATCCTGGACGAGGCGCGCCATGACACGGGCTTTCTCTCCCAGCCCGGCCCGGCCGCCATGCAGGCGGCGGGCGAGGCGTCCTGGAGCAATGCCACGCACCTGCTGGTCAACGAGCCCGGCCACCCGCGCCACGGCAGCTTTCTGCGCGGCGCCGACCTGGGCTGGGCCCTGCCCGCGCCAGCCGAAGACGGCAAGCCGGCCCAGGATGTGTTCGTGGTGCAGCGTGCCGATGGCAGCCTGGCGCCGCACACCCAGGCCGAGCCTGCACAGCTGATGGTGCGCACCCGCGTGGCCGTACCCGGCCTGAAGGCCGAAGGCGCGGACCAGGCTCCCGAGCTGTCGGTCTGCTCCTCGCTGGCCAAGCTGCATGAGCAGGCCAGCCTCAAGACACTGGACGAATACGCGGCGCTGTGCGGCGTGGCGCGCGGCGAGATCGAGGCGCTGGCGCGCGAGTTCACCAGCCATGGCAAGCGCGCCGTGGCCGATGCGCACGGCGGCACCATGAGCGGCGCGGGCTTCTACACCGCCTACGCCATCAGCATGCTCAACACCCTGGTGGGCAACCTCAACGTGCAGGGCGGCCTGGTGCTGGATGCGGGCCCGTTCGGCCCCTTCGGCCCCGGCCCGCGCTACGACTTCGCCAACTTCGACGGCAAGGTCAAGCCGCGCGGCCTGGCGCTGTCACGCCACCGCCAGCCCTACGAGAAAAGCGCGGAATTCCAGCGCAAGCGCGAGGGCCAGCCCGAGGGCGCGAAGGACTACCCCGCCGCCCAGGCCCCGTGGTACCCGGCCGTGGGCGGCCTGTCCAGCGAGATGCTGGCCAGCGCGCTGGCCGGCTACCCCTACCGCGCCAAGGCCTGGATCAACCACATGAGCAACCCCGTCTACGGCATTGCGGGCTTTCGCAATGCACTGGTGGACGATCTCAAGGACCCGAAGAAGCTGCCGCTGATCGTCTCCATCGATCCCTTCATCAACGAGACCAGCGCGCTGGCCGATTTCATCGTGCCCGATACCGTGACCTACGAGAGCTGGGGCATCTCGGCGCCCTGGGCCGACGTGGTGGCCAAAAGCTCCACCGTGCGCTGGCCCGTGGTGCAGCCCGCCGTGGCGCGCACGGCCGGCGGCCAGCCCGTGAATGTGGAGAGCTTCCTCTTCGCCGTGGCAGACCGGCTGGGCCTGCCGGGCTTTGGCGAGGCCGCCATCAAGGACGCCCAGGGCCAGCCCCATGCGCTGCGCTCGGCCGAGGACTTCTTCATCCATGCCCTGGCCAACGTGGCCTGGGCAGGCGGCAAGCCCGTGCCGGCGGCCAGCGATGACGACATCGCCATCACCGGCGTGGACAGGCTGGTGCCCGCGCTGCGCCAGCGCCTGAAGGACGATGAATGGCGCCAGGTGGCCATGCTGCTGACGCGCGGCGGGCGCTTCGACCGCATCGAGGACGCCTGGAAGGACGGCCACACCCGCAAGGCCCACGCGCCTGCCCTGCAGGTGTGGAGCGAGGAGCTGGCCCGCATGCGCCACGCCATGACGGGCGAGCGCTACAGCGGCTGCCCCACCTGGTATCCGGCGCGGCTGGCCGACGGCAGCGCCATGCGCACGCATTTCGGCGAGCAGCAATGGCCGCTGCTGCTGACCTCGTACAAGTCCAACCTGATGAGTTCCATGTCGATTGCCGTCTCGCGGCTGCGCCAGGTGCATCCGCACAACCCGGTGTCCCTGCACCGCGATGACGCCGAGCGGCTGGGCATCGCCAACGGCGACACGGTGCGCATCCGCACGCCGGGCGGCGCAGTGACGGCCGTGGCCATGGTGCGCGACGGCGTGATGCCGGGCACCGTAGCCATCGAGCACGGCTACGGCCACCGCGAGCTGGGCGCGGGCCGCCACAGCATCGACGGCCAGCCCATGCCGGTGAACGCCGAGCATGCCAATGGCGTGAACCTCAATGACCTGGGCTTTGCCGATCCCACGCGGCCCGGCTGCAAAAACGTGTGGGTGGACTGGGTGTCGGGCGCCGCGGTGCGCCAGGGCCTGCCTGCGCGCATCGAGAAGGTCTGATCAGCGGGCGGGGCTGGCGACAGGTGCAGTGACGGGTGAAGTGACGGGTGCAGCGACTGGTGTGGTGGCGGCCTGCCAGCCGCCGCCCAGCGCCTGGTACAGCGCAATGGCGTTTTCCAGCTGGCTCTGGCGCAGGCGTATCACCTCCTGCTGCGCCTGGAAGAGATTGCGCTGGGCGTCCAGCTCTTCCAGGTAGCTGGCGTAGCCGGCCTCGTAGCGGTCCTTGGCAAAGCCCAGGGAGCGCTGCAGCACCGCCTCGCGCTCGCTGGCGTGCTGCCACTGCGACTGCAGGCGCCGGGTGCCGACCAGGGCGTTTTCCACATCGGCCAGGGCCTTGATCACCACGCCACGGTAGGCATAGGCGGCCTGGTCGCGCTGGGCGGTCACGGCGTCGAACTGCCCTTGCAGCCGGCCGCCCGTGAACAGCGGCGCCAGCACGCTGCCGCCCAGGGCCCAGACCGTGGCCGGGTGGTATTGCAGGGCGTTGACCAGCAGGCTGCCGGCGCTGGCCGTCAGCGAGACCTGGGGCAGGAAGGCGGTGCGCTGCACGGCCAGGCTTTCGTCGGCGGCCACCAGCTGCAGCTGCGCCCGTGCAATGTCAGGGCGGCGCTGCAGCAAGGCAGAAGGCAGGCCGGCGGCCGGCGCAGGCGGCGGTGCGCCCAGCGCAGCGGACTGGCTGTCGGTTGTTGCCATGAGCGCGGCTGCCTGCTCGTCACCCTCGCCACCGGCCAGCAGCAGGAGCGCCGTGCGCTGGCGCGCCAGCGACAGCTCCAGCTGCTCCACGGCCTGCTGCACGCCCTGCAGCTCGGCCTGGGCCTGGGTGAGCTGCAATTGCGAGGTGTAGCCGACGCGCGCCTGCTCATCGGCCAGGCGCAGGGCCTGTTCGCGCGAGCGGGCCGTGGCCTGGGCCACTTGCAGCTGCGACTGCAGCGAGCGCAGGCCCACATAGGCCTGGGCCGTGGTGGCGGCCACGGCCAGGGCCACGGCGTCGCGGTCGGCCTCGCTGGCCTGCAGGCGCAGGGCGGCGGCCTTTTCCAGGTGGGCGATGCGGCCCCACAGATCAGGCTCCCAGCTGGCCTGCAGGCCGGGCTGAACCGAGCGCGTGTGCGCCAGGCCCCGCGCGCCCAGGCTGCGGCCCGTGGAGGTGCCGACCGTGGCCGAGAGCTGAGGCAGGCCCGCAGCGCCTGCCACATCCAGGTTGGCCCGCGCCTCATCCACGCGCGACAGGGCCAGCAGCACATCGTTGTTGCGGGACTGGGCCAGCTCCACCCAGCGCGTGAGCAGCGGATCGCCAAAGGCCTGCCACCACGATGCCTGGACGGCGGCGGCCGGCTCCTGCCCTGCCCCGCTCCACTGGGCGGGCATGGCGGGCCGGGCCGCTTCAGGCGCGGTGCTCAGCGGCGGCACGCTGCAGCCGGCCAGCGCGGCGGCGCAGGCAACGGCCATGGCCAGTGCGCGGGCGGTCATGGGCGGGCCTCCGGTTGGGGTGCGGGCTGCTGTGCGGGTTGCTGTGCGGGTTGGGGCTCAGGCTGCGCCGTATCCAGCCGCACCACCACCGACATGCCCGCGCGCAGCCTGGCGGCCAGCTCCTGGTCGGGATCGATTGCAATCTTGACCGGCAGGCGCTGCACGACCTTGGTGAAGTTGCCCGTGGCGTTGTCGGCCTTGAGCACGCTGAATTCCGAGCCCGTGGCAGGCGCGATCTCCAGCACGCGGCCCGTGAGGTGGGCGCCGCCCAGCGCATCGACGCTGAAGCGCACAGCCTGGCCTATGCGCACCTGGGCGGTCTGGGTTTCCTTGAAGTTGGCCACCACCCACAGCGTGTGCGGCACCACGTACATGAGCTGGGAGCCGGCCGTGACGTACTGGCCCCGGCGCACGCCCACCTCGCTGACCTGGCCATCGCCGGGCGCGTGCACCACGGTGTTGTCCAGGTTGATCTGGGCCTGGCGCAGCTGGGCCTCGGCCATCTGGACCTGGGCTTCGAGCGAGGCGCGGTTCACCGTCGTGGCCTTGATCTTCTGGGCGTTGATCTCGATGTCGGCCTGGGCCTTGGCCACGTTGGTGGCCGCCAGGCGCACGGTGGCACGCACCTTGTCGCGCTCGTTGAGCGAGACGGAGCCGCGCTCGGACAGCGCCTGCACGCGCTGCAGCTCGGCTGCGGCGCGGTCGGATTCGGCCTGCGCCGCCGCCAGGCCGGCGCGGCTGGCCCCCAGCGTGGCGCGGTTCTGGGCCTGGGTCTGGTCGGCATTGGCCAGCTGTGCGCGGGCATTGGCCAGCTGGGCCTGGGCCTGTGCCTGGGCGGCTTCGTAGGTGCGGGCGTCGATGCGCACCAGGGGCTGGCCGGCCTTGACGTTCTCGTAGTCCTGCACCAGCACCTCGGTCACATAGCCGCTGACCTGGGGCGCAAGCACGGTGACGGCGCCGCGCACATAAGCGTTGTCGGTGCTGACCACGGTGCCCGCGAAGGGGAACAGGTTCCAGGCACGCAGCACCAGCAGAACGCCGGCCAGTGCGACCACCAGCATCACCAGCACGCTGCGCAGCGAGGGCTTGATGAGCTTGGGCGAGGGCGAAGGCGAAGGTGAAGGCGAGGGCGCCGCAGCGGGAGCCGGCGCAGGCGAGGCAGAGGCGGCCGTGCCGCCATTGGAATTTTCGGAGTCACTCATGTTGTTGTCTTTTCTCTGGGCGAACGGTTTCAGGCGCGGGCGACGGGTTGGGTGGGCGGCTGGCCCGGCGCGTCCTGCGGCGCGGCGGCATCGGTGCCGCGCATGGCCGAGGCATCGGCAGCGGCGGCGCGCATGCGCTCCACGAAGGCGCGCTGGCGTGCGCGGCCGGCCAGGGCCAGCATCCACAGCAGGTAGAGCACGGCCACGCCGGCCGTGAGGGCGAACACGTCGTTGTAGGCGCGCACATTGGCCTCGCGGCGTGCGGCCTGCGCCAGCTGGGCCGTGCCCTGGGCCGCACGCAGGGCCGGGTCGGCAATGACGCGGGCCAGGCTTTGCTGCTGCAGGCGCAGGCGGTCGGCCACGATGGGGTCGGTGGGATCGACATCGGCCACGATGGCGGCCGAATACACCTGCTCGCGGTGCATCTGGTAGGTGCTCAGCAGGGCCGAGCCCATGAGCGCGCCCATGGCCTGCGTCATGGAGATGGTGACGATGGCCGTCAGCATGTAGTGCGCGCCGAACTTCAGGCCCTGCACCACGCCGATCAGCATCAGCGGCCCCATGAACAGGCCCGCGCCCACGGCCATGAGGAACTGGCTGCCGAAGAAGTCCTCGGGCCGGGCCAGGCTGGTGCGGCTGTGGTCCAGCCAGGCCGCCAGCGCGAACAGCACGATGGAGCCCACGATCTGCTTGCCCATGTTCTCCAGCCCGAAGGTCAGCGCCGACACGGCAATGCCTGCGATGGTGCCCAGCAGGATGACGATGAACAGCGGCTGCATCTGGTCCACCGTCATGCCCAGCATGCGCTGCATGCCGATCACGCCATAGGTCTGCTCGGTGGTCAGAAAGCGCAGCAGCAGCGCACCGATCACGAAGCGCACCGTGGGCGCCAGCACGAACCAGCGCGTCTGCAGCATGGGGTTGCGGCGGTGGTGCTCGATGTACAGCGCCACGCTCAGCAGGACGATGGAGCCGATCAGCATCCAGGCCAGCCAGGGCGTGTCCAGCCACCAGTGGTTGTAGCCCTGCACCAGCACGGCGATCAGCAGGCCCACGCCGGGCACCATGAGGAAGAAGGTCAGGAAGTCCAGCCGCTCGAAGCTGCGGATGTGCACGCCCGGCGGCAGCTTGAGCACCACCACGCCCGCGAACGAGATCAGGGCCAGGCCGGCCTCGAACAGGTAGAGGTTGTGCCACTCGCTGTTGAACAGCAGGCCCGGCGACAGGATCCAGGCCAGCGGCGTGGCGATCTGCCCCAGCCCCACGCCGATGACCAGCATCTTGAGCACATGCTTGCGCGGCGCGGCCTGCAGCATGTAGAGCGTGCCCAGCGTGCTGCAGGTGGCGCCCGCCAGGCCGCTGGCCGCGCGCAGCATGAGCAGGCTGGTGTAGCTGCCCAGCACCAGGTGCAGCAGCGTCAGCAGCGCATACAGGCCCAGGCCGATCTCGGCGAACAGCCGCATGCCGAACTGCTGGCGGAACTTGTAGACCAGCAAATTGGCCGTCATGTTGAGCATGACGTAGGCGCCGGTCAGCCAGGCGGCCTCGGAAGACGTCAGCCCCATCTGCCCCTGGATGGTGGGCAGGTTGGCCGTGAACAGTGCATTGCCCAGGCCACCCGTCAGCGCCACCAGCACGGCGATCAGGCCATAGGCGGCGCGCACGGCCGGCTGGTGCAGCGGCATGGACGGCGAGCCCGGCAGGCTGGGCTTTTCATGCTCTTCCCAGTCCGGCGGGGGCTTGAGGTAGACGACGGGGGGCGACGGGGGCAGCACGGGCCCCTGTGGAGTGGGGGTGGTGGCCATGTCAGGCCTTCAGGCCTTGCCAGACGATCTGCAGCGCCTTGCGCGCCAGCGTGCGCCGCTGCTGCGGCGTCTCGCCGCGCAGCGAGGCGCCCAGCATGCCGAAGACCAGGGACAGCTCGGCCTGCGTCAGCGGCTGGCGGCAATGGCCGCAGGCCACGGCCCGGTCCATGGCCGGCCGAAAGATCTGCCACATGGCAACGCGGGCCTGGGCGATGACCTCGTCGCCGCGCTCCACGGTGCGCCAGTAATCGGTGATGGGGGCCGAAACCGCAATGCGCTCGGCCAGGCGGGACAGCAGCTTGTAGAAGGCATCGTCATCCTCGGCCATGGCCTCGGCCGCGCTGCGCATGTTGTCCAGCGAACGCTCCAGCAGCGCCAGCATCAGCGCACGCCGGTCAGGAAACTGCCGGTACAGCGTGGCGCGGCCGACTTCGGCGCGCTCGACCACCAGGTCCAGCGGCGCGGTCACGCCATGCTCGGAAAACACGGCATCGGCCGCGTCCAGCAGCTGGGCGCGGCGGATATCGGCACTGGGTCTTTTGGAAGTCATGCGGACAATTATCGGACAAAGTTGTCCGATAATTGTCCGCAACCGGCCTATCCCATGGCGGGGCCATGGGCAAAAAACCAACGGTTTCCGGCAGTGGAAAAGCCTCTACAGGTCGGTCAGCGGCAGCAGCTGGCGGCGGCTGTCAAAGCGCCGCGACTGGCCGTCCAGAGGATCGGTGAAGGCCAGGCTGCGCGCCAGCAGCTGCAGCGGGCGCGAGTAGTCGCCCTCGGGCATGTCATGCACTTCGGGGTAGAAGCCGTCGCCCCACAGCGGCAGGCCCAGGGCGGCCATGTGCACGCGCAGCTGGTGGCGCTTGCCGCTTTCGGGCTCCAGCCGGTAGCGTGCCCAGCGGCCGTGCTGCTCCAGCACCTGCATGCGGGTGCGGGTGTTGGGCGCGCCGGCCACCTCGTGCATGCGAAAGAAATGGCCGCTTTCTTCCATGCGGCTTTCATGCGTGCGCGGGAAAACCACGTCCTCGCGCCAGGGCGCGACAGCCTCGTAGGTCTTGTGGATGGCGCGGTCGCGGAACAGCGCCTGGTAGATGCCGCGTGTGGCGCGCTGCACCGAAAACACCACCAGCCCCGCCGTGTCGCGGTCGATGCGGTGGATGGGCGACAGCTCGGGCAGGTCGAACTCGCGCTTGAGCCGCACCAGCAGCGTCTGCTGCAGGTACCTGCCGGCCGGCACCACGGGCAGGAAATGCGGCTTGTCGGCCACCAGCAGATGCGCGTCGCGGTGGATGACCTCGGCCTCGAAGGGAATGGGCGGCTCGGCCTGCAGCTCACGGTAGTAGTAGTAGCGCAGGCCCGGCACAAAGGCCGTGCCTGCATCGGCGGCGCGGCCATGCTCGTCCACCACCTCGCGCAGCGCCAGGCGCCGCAGCCAGTCTTCGCGCGCCACGGCCGGCAGGCGCTCGGCCAGAAAATCGATCAGCAACCCGCCGCCCTGGCTGGGCAGCACCACGCAGCTGGGGCTGACGCCGTCGCGTATAGGAAGAACCTTGGGGTCGTGGGCGTTGTGCATGGGGCGGCGATTCTAGCGGCGCAGGACTTCCGGCGCGCCGTCATCCCCACCGTCCGCGACACCATCGGCCGTCACCAGCACGCCCGCCGAAACGATGTAATCGGCCGCGCTTTCGATGTCGCCGCGCAGCGCCTCCTTCGCGGCTGGCGCATCGCCGCGCCGCAGGGCCTCGACCAGGCGCGCGTGGTGGCCGACCGCCACCTGTTCGCTCACGCGGCGCGAGCCCGAGCGCATGTCGTGGTTGAGGATGGGGCCTATGCGCAGCCACAGCGCCTCGATCATCTGCAGCAGCATGGGCATGCCGGCCGCGCTGTAGACGGCGAAGTGGAAATCCTTGTTGAAGGCGATGAGCCGCGCGCCGTCCGGCGAGGCGCTGGCCATCTCGGCCGCAAAGCGGTCCTGCAGGGCGGCGATGCGTTCCAGCCCGGCGGCCGGCAGTTGCCGGGCCGCCTGCTCCGTGGCCAGGCCTTCGAGGTTGACGCGGATGCGCGTGATCTCGCGAAAGGCGCTTTCCGTCATCAACGGCACGCGCAGCGCGCGGTTGGGCGTGAGTTCCAGCGCCTGCTCGGCCACGAGCCGGTGCACGGCCTCGCGCACGGGCATGACGCTGACGCCCAGCGCGCTGGCCGTGGTGCGCAGCGAGATCTGCTCGCCCGGAATCATCTGGCCCGTGATCAGCAGTTCCCTGAGCTGTGCATAGACATCGCTGCTGAGGGTCTGCCGTTTGAGTGGGGTGACTAGTTCGTTGATGGCCATGGCGGCGATGGTAGCGCGGCGCCGCCGCTGTCATGCCGCATAGGGTATTCACCATATTTGATCTGTGATCACAGATACAAAATCCAAACCCAACCCGAATCCCTTTTCACCTTTGTTTGAGTTCCCAAGGAGTCCCCGCATGTGGAAAAACGATCTTCTGGCCGGCCAGCGCGTCCTGGTGACGGCGGGCGCCGCCGGAATCGGCCTGGAAATCAGCCGCGCCTTTGCCGAGGCCGGTGCGCGCGTCATGGTCTGTGACGTGGCCCAGGCCAGCCTGGATGCGCTGGCTGCCGCCCTGCCCGGCGCCAGCGGCCGTCTTGCCGATGTGTCGGATGCCTTGCAGGTGCAGGCCCTGTTCAAGGCCGTGGACAACGAGTTGGGCGGCCTGGACATCCTCGTCAACAACGCCGGGGTGGCCGGCCCCACGGGCGCGGTGGAGACGCTGGAGCTGGCCGACTGGCAGCGCACGCTGGATGTGAACATCACCGGCGCCTTCCTGTGCACTCGGCTGGCCGTGCCCCGGCTCCGGCAATCGGCACGCGAGGGCCGGCAGGCGGCCATCGTCAACCTGTCTTCGGCGGCAGGCCACCTGGGCATGCCGGGCCGCACGGCCTATTCGGCGTCCAAGTGGGCCGTGATCGGCCTGACCAAGTCGCTGGCGCTGGAGCTGGGCGCCGACGGCATCCGGGTGAACGCCATCCTGCCGGGCGCCGTGGACGGCCCGCGCATCCGCGATGTGATTGCCGCCAAGGCGCAGGCACGCGGCATGCCGCTGGAAGACGTCACGCGCAGCTACACGCACCAGGCCGCGCTGGGCCGCATGGCCACGGCGCGCGACATTGCCAACATGGCCGTGTTTGCCGCCAGCCCGCTGGCCGGCCATGTCACGGGCCAGGAGCTGGCCGTCGATGGGCTGACCCAGGCGCTGAGCTGAGCGCCCTCTCCTCCTCCTCTCCCCCCCTCTATTCCTCTCGACTTTTCACCGTTCGCAAGGACCTTCCATGGCCACCCGCACCAAAGCCATCATCACCTGCGCGCCCACGGGCGCCATCCACACGCCCAGCATGTCGCCCCACCTGCCCGTGACAGCCGAGCAGATTGCGCGCGCCGCCATCGATGCCGCCGAGGCCGGCGCCGCCATCGTGCACCTGCATGCCCGCGATCCCCGCGACGGGCGCCCTTCGCAGGACCCGGATCTGTTCCGCCCCTTTCTCAAGGCGATCCGTGCCGAGAGCGATGCCATCGTCAACATCACCACGGGCGGCAGCCCGCACATGACGGTGCAAGAGCGCATGCGGCCCGTGACCGAGTTCCAGCCCGAGCTGGCCTCGCTGAACATGGGCTCGATGAACTTCGGCCTGTTCCCCATGCTGGAGCGCTTCCCGAACCTGGAGCACGCCTGGGAGCGCGAGCACCTGGAAAACAGCCGCAACCTGGTCTTCAAGAACACCTTTGCCGATATCGAAGGCATCCTGCGGCTGGGCCAGGCCCAGGGCACGCGCTTCGAGTTCGAGTGCTACGACATCAGCCACCTGCACAACCTGGCGCATTTCGTGGACCGCGGGCTGGTGCAGGGGCCCGTGTTCGTGCAGTCGGTGTTCGGCATCCTGGGCGGCATCGGCGGCCACCCGGAGGACCTGATGCACATGCGGCGCACGGCCGACCGCCTGCTGGGCAGCAACTACCAGTGGTCCATCCTGGGCGCCGGGCGCAACCAGCTGCCGCTGGCCACCATGGGCGCGGCCATGGGCTCGCATGTGCGCGTGGGGCTGGAAGACTCTCTGTGGATAGGCCCGGGCCAGCTGGCCACCTCCAGCGCCGAGCAGGTGCGCCGCATCCGCACCGTGCTCGAGGCCCTGAATGTCGACGTCGCCACGCCTGACGAGGCGCGCCGGATGCTGGGCCTCAAGGGTGCGGCCAACGTGGCCTTCTGAGCCCCCTTTCCCCCATCCAGCACATAGCACCAGAGCCTGCTGCAGCAGGCCGGGCCGGCCCCTGGAAGTTCCGCCCCACGCCCCCCCAAGCCTTGAAGGAGACAAGCACCATGTCCAGCCATTCCGTCCATGCGCCGCCGCCAGTTCCTGGCAATGCGGCCAGCAGTGCCAGCGCGGCGCTCAACGCCCGCATCTTCCGCAGGCTGATGCCGCTGCTGGTGCTGTCCTATGTGATCAGCTTCATTGACCGCACCAACATTGCGCTGGCCAAGTCGCACATCGAGGTGGACCTGGGCATCTCGGCGGCCGCCTACGGCCTGGGCGCGGGGCTGTTCTTCCTGAGCTACGCCCTGCTGGAAGTGCCCAGCAACCTCATCATGCACAGGGTGGGCGCGCGGTTCTGGATCACACGGATCATGGTGACCTGGGGCCTGCTGTCGGCCGGCATGGCCTTCATCACCGGAGAGACCTCGTTCTACGTGATGCGCGTGCTGCTGGGTGCGGCCGAGGCGGGGCTGTTCCCCGGCGTGATGCTGTACCTGACCTACTGGTTCGGCCGCGAGGAACGGGCCCGCGCCATCGGCTACTTCCTGCTGGGCGTGTGCATTGCCAACATCCTCAGCGGCCCCGTGGGCGGCGCGCTGCTGCAGATGGACGGCTTCCTGGGCTGGCACGGCTGGCAGTGGATGTTCGTGATCGAGGGCCTGCCCGCCGTGGCCCTGGCCTGGGTGGTCTGGAAGAAGCTGCCCGACGGCCCGGCCAGCGCGCCCTGGCTGACGGCTGCCGAATCGCGCGAGGTACTGCAACGCCTGCAGGCCGAGCAGGACCAGCAGGCCAGCGCCGGCCAGGTGGGCCACTCGCTCCGGGACTGCCTGCGCGACCGCCAGATCTGGCTGGCCATCCTTGTCTACTTCTGCCACCAGATCAGCATCTACACGGTGATCTTCTTCCTGCCGGGCATCATCGGCACCTACGGCCAGCTCTCGCCGCTGCAGATCGGCACGCTCAACTCCGTGCCCTGGATCGCAGCGGCCATCGGTGCGGCCTGGCTGCCGCGCTTTGCCACCCACCCGCAGCGCTGCCGGCGCATGCTGCTGGCGGGCCTGGCCACCATGGCCGCCGGCCTGCTGGTGGCCGCGCTGGCGGGCAAGGCCTCTCCAGCCCTGGGCCTGCTGGGTTTCAGCCTGACGGCGCTGATATTCTTCGTGGTGCAGTCCGTGGTCTTCCTGTTTCCCGCCTCGCGGCTGGCGGGCGCGGGGCTGGCGGGCGGCATAGCCCTGGTCAATACCTGCGGCCTGGTGGGCGGCTTCATCGGCCCCACGGTGATGGGGATGATCGAACAGGCCACGGGCAGCACGCGCAACGGCCTGTTCATCATGGCGGGCCTGCTGGTGGTGGCCGCCCTGGCATCCACCCGGCTGCGCCAGGGCCAGGAGACGCCGTGATGACGGCCTCTTCCCCGCCGCAGGCCGCGCTGTAGGTCAATCTCCTGTATGCGGGCCTGCCGGCTGCCCGCCAGCGCGTCCCGGGCCTTGGCAAGCGGTTTCATGGCGATAGGATGGACCGAACCCCATTTAGCGGCCCCCTGCGCCATGACAGACACAGCGACCGACACAGCGAACCACAGCCCTGCCACACCAGCACCCCACCGCCCAGCCCGCCGCCGCTGGCTGCGCGCCCTTTTGTGGACGGTGTCGGCCCTGGTGCTGCTGCTCGCCGCGGTTGTGGTCCTGATTGCCACCTTCGACTGGAACCGGGCCAAGCCCTGGGTCAACGAGCGCGTCAGCGAAAGCACCGGCCGCCACTTCGCCATTGAAGGCGACCTGCGCCTGCGCTGGACCTGGCCCCAGCCCCTGGACCAGGGCTGGCGCCATTGGGTCCCGGGCGTGACCATCGAGGCCGAGCAACTGGCCCTGGGCCAGCCCGAAGGCTGGCAGGTCGAGCAGGAACCGGCCAAGGGCAGCGACGAACTGCCAGCCCTGCCCGCGCCGCCCGACCATCTGAACAAGGGCCGGCTGCCCGAAGACCCCCCCATGGGCCAGCGCAAGGACCAGCCAAAAGGGCAAACGAAGGCCAAGGAAGGGGATGCGCAAGCCAGCCGCCCCGCACGCGATATCGATACCGACAGCATCGCCCTCTCCGACGAAAAGCTGGCACCTCCGGCGCGCGATGCCGACACCATGGCCACGGCAGCCCGCGCCACGGCCAGCCTGCGGCTGTGGCCGCTGCTGGGCCGGCATGTGCTGCTGGACCATCTGCAACTGGAAGGCCCTGACCTGGTCTTTGCCCGGCGCAAGGATGGCAGCAACAACTGGACCTTCAAGCGTCCCGAGCCCACAGGGCCGCGCTGGCGCTTTCAGGTAGCGCAATTGAGCCTGCGCGGGGGCCTGGTGGGCTGGAGCGATGGCGTGCGCCAGATGGCGGTGCGCGCACGTCTGGACAGCCTCGTGCAGCCGCCCAGTCCAGACTTTCCGTATGGCATGCGCGTCGGCCTGACCGGCCGCATCGCCAAGGCCACGGTCGAGGCCCAGGGCCTCATCGGCCCCGTGCTGGACCTGCAAAGCGAACAGGCACGCTTTCCCGTGAAGCTGTGGGCCCATGCGGGCAGCCTGCGCGCCCGGGCCGAGGGCATTCTCGACAATCCCAGGGCGCTCAAGGGCATGGACCTGCAGGTGCGCCTGCGCGGCTCCAGCATGGCCGACCTGTTCCCGCTGACGGGTCTGCTGCTGCCGCGCACACTGCCCTTCGACACCAATGGCCATCTGGTCGGCAGCCTGGAGCCGGGGCGCGCCGTCTGGGATTACGAGGAATTCGATGGCCGCGTGGGCCAGAGCGATCTGCGCGGCACGCTGCACTACGCATCGGGCAAGCCGCGCCCCAAGCTCAGCGGCGATCTGGCCTCGCGCAAGCTGCGCCTGGCCGACCTGGGGCCGGTGGTGGGAGCACCGTCCACCAAGCAGGGACAGAAGACCCGGCAGGCGGCCAGCGGCAAGGCCCTGCCCACGCAGCGCTTTGACACCAGCAAATGGAACGCCATGGACATGGATGTGCGCTTCAAGAGCGACCGCATCGAGCGCCCCCAGGCCCTGCCCATCGAGGACTTCAGCGTGCATGCCGTCATGGACAACGGCGTGCTGCGCCTGTCCCCGCTGCGCTTCGGCATGGCCAAGGGCCGGCTGGACATCGAGGCCGTGGTGGACAGCGGCGCCAAGCCGCCCAAGGCCAGCCTCCAGGGCAAGGTCCAGGGGCTGCAGCTGTCGGCCCTGTTCCCCGAGATCGAACTGATGAAGAAAAGCCTGGGCAGCATGGATGGCGCGCTGGGGCTGGAGGGCCGGGGCCAGTCCATTGCCGAATGGCTGGGCACCAGCTCGGGCGACATCCGCCTGTATGTGCGCGATGGCCGCTTCAGCAAGCAGCTCCTGGACCTGGCCGCGCTGAACCTGGGCAGCGTCATCGTCACCAAGCTGTTCGGCGCCGACAAGGAAGTACAGCTCAACTGCGCCGTTGCCGACCTGACCGTGAAGCAGGGCATTGCGCGCACCCGCAACGTCAAGCTGGCCACGCCCGAGGCCATCATCGAGGCCACCGGACAGATCAGCCTGGCGCAGGAGACCATGGACCTGCGCATCGTGCCCGAGTCGCTGAAGTGGAAGTTCTTCTCGCTGCGCACGCCGCTGTATGTGCGCGGCAGTTTCGCCCAGCCCAAGGTAGGGGTGGAGCCCGGCCCGCTGCTGCTGCGCGCGGGCGCGGCCGTGGCCGCCGCCGTGGTGGCGCCGGCGGCCCTGGCCCTGGTGCCGCTCACGGTGCCGGCCGCCGAGGAAGATGCGCAATGCCAGCGCCTGCTGGCGGAAAGCAGCAAGAAGTAGACGCGTGGCCCGGATGCGCGGCAAGCGCCGCGCTGCATTGGCGCAAAAAGGCTAGCAAACCCGGTGGCAATGTGACGAAATAGCGCCGCAGCACGCAGGCATCGGGACGCGGCGCCGGCAGGTCAAGGGCCTTGCCAATGCACTCGCAGACGATGCGCAGGCAGCGGGCGCCCTGGTGGCAGCGGCAGCGCGCCGGCCCTGACGGCCCGTGTGCAGTAACGCCCTGCCAGAGCACCCCTTCGCTGTAGCGATCCATGCATTGCGTATTTCCCCTTAGCCCCTGTGACGGCGCAAGCCGTTGATTTCGCTTAACCTTGACGTTCGCTTTTCTCCTGTGCCAAGTCCTTTCCCCATGTCCTCCAAAGTCCAGTTCCGCCTGCGCGTATACAACGACAGCACCATTGCCATCGGTCCCGGCAAGGTGCAGTTGCTCGAAGCCATTGCCGAGGCGGGCTCCATCTCGGCTGCAGCGCGATCGCTGGGCATGTCCTACCGGCGCGCCTGGGTGCTGGTCGACGAGATGAACCGCGCGCTGCAGACGCCGGCCGTCAACACCAGCGCCGGCGGCGCCCATGGCGGCGGCGCCTCGCTCACCTCCACGGGCGAAGCCATCGTCAGGCATTACCGCTCCATAGAGACCACGGCGCGCATGGCGGCGGCGGCCGATATCGCCGCGCTGACACGCCTGCTCAATCCCCAGGGAACGAGCGCATGAGCGCGGCCGGCTCCACGGCGCAGGCCGTCGCCTGCCGCCCCATCGGCCATGTGCGCAGCCGCTTCACCGACCCGGTGGGCATGCCCATACAGACGGCGGGCGCGGCCGACGAGGCCGGCAGCGTGGAGCTGCTGCCCGAGTTCGAGGCCGGGCTGCGCGACATCGAAGGCTTTGACTACCTGATCCTCATCACCCACCTGCACCAGGCCGTGGAAAAGCTGGAAGTCGTGCCCTTCATGGACGACAGCAGCCACGGCGTGTTCGCCACGCGCGCCCCGGCGCGGCCCAACCGGCTGGGCCTGTCCATCGTGCGCTTGGTGCGGCGCGAAGGACTGCTGCTGCATTTCCTGGGCAACGACATGCTGGACGGCACGCCCGTGCTCGATATCAAGCCCTACGTGCCCAGGCTGGATGTGCGCCAGACCGAGCGCATAGGCTGGTTCGGCAAGCGTATCGACCAGATGCCCGACATCCGCGCGGACGACCGCATGGCCTGAGCCTGCTTCGGCAGCAACGGCAACAGCCCTCAGTGGAAATTGCGGCTCGCCACGCCGGCGCCGCCCAGGCGGCCCAGCCAGCGGCTCATGTCGCGTGCGCGGTGCACGATGAGATGGCGCACGGCGGGCACCTCCTGGCTGGCCTGCTCTGCAGGCGCTGGCTCGCCGCAGTCCTTGCCGCCGCCCCAATCCGAGCTGCTTTGCCAGATGCCCTCCACCGCCAGCAGCCGCGCGCCCAGCAAAGGCTCGCCCCAGCGCGTGACGGTATCGGGCCAGACCACCAGGTTGACCGTGCCCGTCTCATCCTCCAGCGTGATGAAGAGGGTGCCCTTGGCCGTGGGCGGGCGCTGGCGCACGGTGACGATGCCGCAGGCCCGCACGCGCATGCCCGCCAGCGTGTCGCGCAGCTCCAGCGCCGTGCGAAGCCCGTGGCGGTGCAGGCGGTCACGCAGCAGGGCCAGCGGGTGGCGGCGCAGGCTCAGGCCCGTGGCCGCGTAGTCGAACAGGATTTCCTCGCCCTCGGGCGCGGCGGCCAGTTGCACGGGCGCCTCGTGCACAGGCACGCCCGCGAACAGCGGCGGCTGCACCTGCAGGGCCGCCGCATCCCACATCTGCTGGCGGCGGTGGCCTGACAGGCCCTGCAGCGCATCGGCCGCCGCCAGGGCCTGCAGCTCGGCGCGCTGCAGCCGGGCGCGCAGGGCCAGGTCCTCGGTGCTCCTGAACGGCGCCTGCGCGCGGACCTGCGCCACGCGCTCGCCCGAAGTCTTTGGCAACTGCGCCACCATGCACAGTCCCAGGCGCACGGCCGGCTGCGGCAGCTCGACGCCGGCAATGCGCTCGTGCGGCGCCTCCAGCGTGCAGTCCCAGTCGCTGTGGCGCACATCAACGGGCAGCACGCGCACGCCGTGGCGGCGCGCATCCTGGATCAGCTGCGAGGGGGTGTAGAAGCCCATGGGCTGGGCATTGAGCAAGGCCATCAGGAAACAGGCCGGCTCATGGCGCTTGAGCCAGGCGCTGGCATAGGCCAGCATGGCGAAGCTGTAGGCATGGCTTTCTGGGAAGCCGTATTCGCCAAAGCCCAGCATCTGGCGGAAGATGGCCTGGGCAAATTCGGCGCTGTAGCCGTTGGCCAGCATGCCGTCGATCAATGGGCGCTCGAAGCGGTGCACGCCGCCCTTGCGCCGCCAGGCGGCCATGGAGCGGCGCAGCTCGTCGGCATCGCCCGCCGAGAAATCTGCCGCAATCATGGCGATCTGCATCACCTGCTCCTGGAAGATGGGCACGCCCAGCGTGCGCTTGAGCGCCTTCTCGAGCGCGGGCTTTTCCAGGACCAGCTCGCCACCCTGCCGCCGACGCTCGCGCGCCTGCAGATAGGGATGGACCATGCCGCCCTGTATGGGGCCGGGCCGCACGATGGCGACCTCGACCACCAGGTCGTAGAACTCGCGCGGCTGCAGCCGGGGCAGCATGCTCATCTGCGCCCGGCTCTCGATCTGGAAGGTGCCCACGGTGTCGGCGCGGCAGATCATGTCGTAGGTGGCCGGGTCGTCCTTGGGAATGTCGGCCAGCTCCCAGCGCGGGCCGCGCAGCGCGGCGCGCGCGTGCAGGCTGCCGCGCAGCACGGTGAGCATGCCCAGGGCCAGCACATCGACCTTGAGCAGATTCATGGTGTCCAGATCGTCCTTGTCCCACTGGATGACCGAGCGGCCCTGCATGGCGGCCGGCTCCACGGGCACCAGCCGCGTCAGCGGCCCGTCGGTCAGCACAAAGCCGCCCACGTGCTGGCTCAGGTGGCGCGGGCTGTCGCGCAGCTGCAAGGCCAGCTCCAGCCACAGCCGCGCACGCTGGGGCGACAGTTGGGGGCAGTCGTCGCCCAGCCGCTCGCGCAGCCGGGCCAGGCGCAGCAGCTTGGAGCGCACCCAGCCCAGGGCCGGGTCATCGGGTTCGGGCTCCGGCTCGGCCGCCTGGTCCTCGGCATCGCTGAACCAGTGGTGCTGCCGGGCCATGGCGTCGATCAGCGCCGCATCCACGCCCAGGGCCTTGCCCGCGTCGCGCAGTGCACCACGTGTGCGCCAGCAGCTGACCACGGCCGTCAGCGCCGCACGGCCGCGGCCGTATTTTTCGTAGATGTACTGGATGATGGTCTCGCGCCGCGCGTGCTCGAAGTCCACGTCGATATCTGGGGGCTCGCTGCGCTCGCGGCTGATGAAGCGCGCGATCAACAGCGTCTGCAAGGTTGGATCGACGGCCGTGATGCCCAGGCAGAAGCAGACCACCGAGTTCGCGGCCGAACCCCGGCCCTGGCACAGGATGTCCTGACTGCGAGCGAATCGCACGATGTCGTGCACGGTGAGGAAGTACATCTCGTAGCCACAGTCGGCGATCAGCGCCAGTTCCTCTTTGAGCTTGTCGCTCACCGCGTCGGGAATGCCTTGCGGATAGCGCCCCGCCGCTCCCTGCCAGGTATGCCAGGCCAGGGTCTGGCGCGCGTCCATGCCGGGCAGCACGCTTTCCTGCGGATAGTGGTAACTGATCTCACTGAGCTTGAAATCGCAGCGCGCGGCAATCTGCAAGGTTGCATCCAGCATGGCACGTGGATAGATGCCGCCCAGCCGCAAGCGCGAGCGCAGATGCCGCTCGGCATTGGGGTGCAGCTCGAAGCCGCACTCGGCCACCGTGCAGCCCAGGCGCAGCGCCGTCACCAGGTCCTGCAGCGGCTTGCGCGAGCGCGCATGCATGTGCACGTCGCCGCAGGCCACGCAGGACAGGCCCAGCAACCCTGCCACGTCCTGCAGGCTTTGCAGCCACAGGCTGTCGTCGGGCGCCAGCAGCAGCTCCACGCCCAGCCAGCAGCCCGGCCCCAGCTGCGCCATGGCGGCCTGCACGGCCTCGGCCATGGCGGGCACATCGCCGGGCAACAGCTGCGCACGCTGCGGCACAACGATGCATTCGCAGCCTTCACGCAGCAGATGCCAGGGGCTGTCGGCATCGACCAGGTACCGGCCCTTTTCGGCACGGGCGCGCGCCGCGCTGATGAATTCGCAGAGGTTGCCCCAGCCGTTCAGATCGCGCGCCAGCGCCACCACGCGCAGCGGCCCCCAGGCGAATTCGCTGCCATGGATCAGGGCCATCTCGCAGTCGCGCGCGGCCTCGAAGGCCCGCACGGCGCCGGCCACCGAGCATTCGTCGGTCAGGGCCAGCGCCTGGTAGCCCAGGGCCTTGGCGCGCTGCACCAGTTGGGCGGGCGAAGAGGCGCCGCGCAGAAAGCTGAAGTTCGACAGGCAGTGCAGCTCCGCATAGCCGGGCAGGCCCGGGCCCGATGCCATGCCGGACACCGGCCCGGTGGCCTGGGGCGGGGGCTGCAGCCGCTGCAGCTGCGGGGGCGGCGGCTCCAGCAGGATGTCCTGTTCAGCCATAGATGCCTTGCGCAAACCAGGCGGCGGGCGACAACAGGGCCGGCATGCCAGGCAGCCGCTCCGATGCAGGCGTGCGCTCGCGGTAGATCCAGACATGGCCGACAGCCGCGTTGCTCGCCACGAAATAGTCACGCACAGCCAGCGCTGCATCGGCCTGCGGCTCTCCCCACCAGCCGGCCTCCAGCCGATAGGGGCCGGCCAGCAATTGCAGCGGCCCCTGCCAGCAAGGGCGGCTGCCCTGCAGGAGCAGCGGCTGGGGCGGATCGAGCAGCCAGGGCGGCAGCAGGTCCTGCCAGGGGTTGGCCGCCTTGCGCGCGTGCGCGGGCCGCCGCGGCGCCTGCGGGGTCTGCAGGGCCTCGCAGGCCGGGGTCCAGCGCTGCATGGCCTCGGGCCGGTGGTCCGATTGCAGCTGCGCCACCCGCACGCCCTGCGCACCACGACGGGCCGAGACGCGCTCCACCCATTCATGCCAGGCCATGCCGCTGGCCGCGTCTGTCGCGCCTGCCGCCTCGCCCAGCGGCGCCGGGCCGGGCGCGGCCGGTGGCAGGCAACTGCCGGCATCGGCCGCGAAAGGCGCGGTGTCCAGCGCCACCAGCTCCAGCATGTCCGCAGGCGCGCGCCAGGGCGTGCGGGCCAGGCGTTCGCGCAGCAGGCGCTCCATGTGTTCCAGCGCCTGGGCGGGGCGGGCCGTGCGGATGTCCAGCGCTTCCCAGGCCGGCAGCTCCGTGCCGTCCACGCGCCGCAGATCGTGGTGCCAGCGCAGTTGCAGGCCCAGCACACCCTGGTGGCGGGCCTGCAGCCAGGCCTGCAGCGCACGCAGCATGGGCCGGGCGGCCTGCAGCAGGGCCTGGGCGTCGCTGGCCGGATAGCCCAGGTCGGCGCGCAATGCAAAGTGCTCGGGCAGCTCCAGCCAGTCCAGCGCATGGGGGCTGCTGCCATAGGCCTGGTCCAGCGCCAGCAGCGCCGGCAGCCCGATGCGCCGCGCCAGGCCCGCGCGCGGCAGGGCGCGCAGCTCGCCCCAGCGGCGGCAGCCCATGCGCTCCAGGGCCGGCGCATGCGGCTCCAGTGCGGGCAGTGTCCAGATGGGCAGTGCGTCGGCAGGCGGCCAGGGCTGGCGCGAATCCGTGCCCTGCATGCGCCAGCGCAGACGCGCCAGCGCCTCCCATGCCGTGGCGCCCCGGGCCCAGAACGGCATCCGGGGGCCGCCCGCCTGACCGCCCTCGGGCTGCTGTTCGCGCAGCGCGCGCAGCAGGCCCAGCAGCATGGACTGGCGGCCGCCCCACAGGCGCTCCACGCTGCCCACCTCCATCAACGCCACGGCCTGCCCTGCCCCGTACCAGAGGGCCACGCGCGGCGTCCAGCGCAGGGCCCACCAGGCCTGCTGCGCGCAGGCACTGCCTTCGCCATCACTGTCGCCGTTGCCCTGGCCATCGCCCTGCGCGACATGCAGCGGCCAGGCAATCCAGTGCAGTGCTTGATTCGGCTGTGCCATGGCATCTCACCCCAGGGTGTGCGCTGCCGCCTGCAGGGCGGGCGCCTCGGCGGGCAGCAGCTGCCCGTGTCCATGAAGCCAGCGCTGCGCCTCGTCCGCCTGCCGGGTGCGCCGCTGGGCCTGGGCCTGCAGCACGTCCTGCCAGGCCCAGTGGTGCAGCGGCAGCTTCAAGGGATGCTCCAGCGCAGGCCCCCGGCGCTTGAGCAACTGCACGCGCAGGCAGGCTGGCGTGCCGCCTTCGCCCGGCTCCCCCAACTCTGTCTCCACGCGCAGCCGCAGCGGCGCGGGCGAGGCCACCGTCTGCAGGGCGGCCGAGGCCTCGCGCCACAGCCACAGAATGCGCCCCTGCGCAGCGGCCGCCCATTGCAGCCGGCGCAGCGTGGCCATGGGCAGACCGGCTGGCAGCCAGGCCAGCACGGCCAGCACGTCGCGGCAGCGCAGTGCCTGCTCACAGACCCAGGCCAGCCCTGCCCCATCGCCTGCCGGGTGGGCGCCGGGGTGGGCGCCCGGGTGGGTGTCGGCCTCCACGCAGCACAGCCGGTGCGCCGCCACGCCTGCCGCTTCCAGCCCCGGTGCAAAAGGCCTGCAAGGCGGCGCCACCAGCACCACCTGGCCCGCGCTGCGCTGCATCAGAGCGGCCAGGCCCGGCAGCAGCAGCGGCCACTCGGCATGGCCATGGGCGGGTTGCAGCAGCTCGACCATGGCGCCCAGCGGCCAGCCCCCGCCCGGCAATTGCGCATCCAGCAGCGCATGACCCGAAGGCTGGACCCGCTGCTGCAGCGCCTGCTGCCAGCCATCGCCACGCCACACGCCCTGCAACTGAGGCAGCACACGCGCCGCGCCCGCCATGGGGGCGGGCTGCGCAGGTTGGGAGGCGTGGGGCGTGGTCATGGGGGAAATCTCAAATACTGTATGAATATACAGCACTCTTGATTTCCAAGAGATCCACGGATGTAAAAAAGCCGGGCAAGCCCGGCTGTCTCAGTGCGCTGGCGCTCTCGCTGCGCCGCCCGCTGGGGGTGTGGCGTCGATCTGCATGCAGGCTTCGCACCACTGCGCGACCGCTGTGTCCACGGCGTGGGTGCGGGCGTTGATGGCGGGCCAGCGGCGCAGGCAGGCGTTGACGATGGCCTGCAGTTGCCACAGCGCCTCGCGGCTGAGCAGGGCCAGCTCGCTCATGCCCTGCACATCGTCCTTGAGGTAGGCCAGCAGGTCGGTTTGCTGGCTGGGATGCAGGCCGGCCTCGGCCAGCTGCTTTTGCAGGCCGCCGATGCTGGAGTCGATGTAGACGGCCGCCTGGTGGTCGGGCATGGCCTGCCAGCGCTCGGGGAAGGCCTGGCTGAACGTGTCCCACATCTGGAAGGCGGCCGACAGCGCTGCCACGCTGTGCGTGACCTCGGCCTGCAGCGGCGGCAGCGGCGTGCCCGGCGAGATCTCGTCGTACAGCAGCGGCAGCAGGATGCCGACCAGATCGGCCGGATAGCGGCGGTGGTTCATGCGCAGCATCAGCGACAGGCGCTGGCCGGGCAGGTCCTGGAATTTGTCGAAGAAGGCCGAGACCACCTCGGCCAGCAACAGGATACGGCCCATTTTGGAGATGGCTTCGCCATGCACGCCGCGCGGATAGCCCGTGCCGTCCATGCGCTCGTGGTGCTCGAGCACGGCCATTTCCACGTCCTGCGAATACGCGCCCGCGCCCCGCATGATGAGCATGCCCGTGACCGAGTGCGCCACCAGGTGCTTGCGCTCGGCGCCCGTGAGCCGGTAGTTGGGGTCGGTCCAGGCCGGGTCCATGTAGAGCATGCCCACGTCGTGCAGCAGGGCCGCCGTGGCTAGCGGTCCGCATTCACGCTCGCTCCATTCGCTTTGCAGCGCCAGGTAGATGGCCACCAGCATCATCTGCAGGCTGTGGGCGAACAGCTCGGGCCGCTGCTCGCGCATGACCGTGAGCTTGAAGGCGATCTGCGGCGGCAGCACCATCAGGCGCAGCGGCGCCAGCAGCCGGTCCGTGCCGCCCAGCGACTGCACCAGGCGGCGCATCAGGTCCACGGTCTCGCACTGCACCATGGCCTGGGCCTCGATGGCCAGCACGTCCACGCGGTTGTCCACGCCCAGGTGCTTGTCGATGGGGTCGCGCAGCTTGTGCTTGACCAGGCGCTCGTACATGTTGCCGTCGATGCGCGCACCCTTGTCCACGAGCTTGACGCCCTTGTCGTTGAAGATGGGCTCGCCGGTGACCACGTTGCAATGCTCGGCCATGTCGGTGACGGCGCGCAGGAAATGCACGCCCTCGTCCTTCCATCCCTGCGCTGTCGGTGGATTGCGCACGGCCGCGACATCCGTCATAGAGGCTCCCATTGGCTCGAAATCTGAAATATAAGCAAAAGAGCCCGCGCAAGGCGGGCTCTCGTTGCGCAGGCCTGCCAAGGCAGGCCGTGCACGGCAACATCAGCGAATCAGCGTCACGCCGGTCTTGGACTGGATGTCCTCGAAGCTCACTTCGGGGGCCAGTTCCACGAGCTTCAGGCCCTGCGGCGTCACGTCCATCACTCCCAGGTCGGTGATGATACGGTCCACCACGCCCACGCCGGTCAAAGGCAGGGTGCAGGCGGGAAGAATTTTGAGGTCGGTCGTGCCGTCCTTCTTCTTTGCCACATGTTCCATGAGCACGATGACGCGCTTGACGCCCGCCACCAGGTCCATGGCGCCGCCCATGCCCTTGACCATCTTGCCGGGAATCATCCAGTTGGCCAGATCGCCCTTCTCGGACACCTGCATGGCGCCCAGGATGGACAGGTTGATCTTGCCGCCGCGGATCATGGCGAACGACTGGTCGCTGCCGAAGATGGACGAGCCGGCAATCGTCGTCACGGTCTGCTTGCCGGCGTTGATCAGGTCGGCGTCCACGGCATCCTCGGTCGGGAAGGGGCCGATGCCCAGCATGCCGTTCTCGGACTGCAGCCACACTTCCTTGTCACCCGTGTGGTTGGCCACCAGGGTGGGAATGCCGATGCCCAGGTTGACGTAGAAGCCGTCTTCGAGTTCTTGGGCCGCGCGGGCGGCCATCTGGTCTTGGGTCCACGGCATGGTCAGGCTCCTTGTTTTTCTGTGATGGTGCGCTTTTCGATGCGCTTTTCGGGATTCGGGTTGTGCACGATGCGGTGCACGTAGATGCCGGGCAGATGGATGTCGTCCGGTGCGATCTCGCCGACCTCGACCACCTCTTCCACTTCCACGATGCAGACCTTGCCGGCCGTGGCGGCGGCAGGGTTGAAGTTGCGCGCCGTCAGGCGGAACTGCAGGTTGCCGCTCTTGTCGGCCCGGTGGGCCTTGACCAGGGAGACATCGGGCACGAGCGAGCGCTCCATCACATAGGTCTCGCCGTCGAATTCGCGCAGCTCCTTGCCCTCGGCCACCATGGTGCCCACGCCGGTCTTGGTGAAGAAGGCGGGAATGCCGGCGCCGCCTGCGCGCAGCTTCTCGGCCAGCGTGCCCTGGGGCGTGAATTCCAACTCCAGCTCGCCGGCCAGGTACTGGCGCTCGAACTCCTTGTTCTCGCCCACATACGACGAGATCATCTTCTTGATCTGGCGCGTCTCCAGCAGCTTGCCGAGGCCAAAGCCGTCCACGCCCGCGTTGTTGGAAATCACCGTCAGGCCCTTGGCGCCGCTGTCACGCAGCGCGTCGATCAGGGCCTCGGGAATGCCGCACAGGCCGAAGCCGCCCACAGCCAGCAATTGCCCGTCGGCCACGACGCCCTGGAGCGCCTGCTCCGCGGAGGGGTAGAGCTTTTTCACACATGTCTCCTTCAGATTGGATGCGCTACGATACTACGTACTTGCATAGGTAGTTTTTCGTAAAGATTTGCCCATGGAAATAGATTACCGGCTGGCGTTCGAAGCCGCCCCCGTCGGCCTCGTGATCTCGCGCAATCGCACCATGATCGACTGCAACCGCCAGGTCTGCGAGATGTTCGAGGCCTCGCGCGAGGTGCTGATCGGCCAGACCTTCCAGATCCTCTACCCCAGCGCCGACGAGTACGAGCGGCTGGGCGCGCGCATCGCGCCCATTCTCAACGCCCGGGGTTTCTACTCGGACAACCGCATCATGAAGCGCGCCAACGGCGAAACGTTCTGGTGCCATGTCACGGGCCGCACGCTGGACCGCAGCGACCCGCATGCCTCGGGCATCTGGAGCTTCGAGGACCTCAGCGCCCACCGTCCCGTCAAGGCCGAGCTCACGGGGCGCGAGCGCGAAGTGGCCGCCCGCCTGCTGGAAGGCCTGACCTCCAAGGAAATCGGCCGCGCCCTGGCCATCAGCCACCGCACGGTGGAGATCTACCGCGCACGGCTGATGCGCAAGTACGGCGCCTCCACGGCCGCCGATCTGGTCCACAAGCTGGTCTCTGGCTGACAGGGCGACGGCCTACACGGGCCGTATCCGCCCGCGCAACACAATGCCTTGGCAAAAAGCATGCCCGGCACGGCGCATGCGGGGGGCGGTGAAATTTTTTGGCTATGGCGCAGTTGAGATTTGCCAATCGCCAAAGCCTTGCCGCATCCATAGAAAGAAACAACAATAAAAGCAATTCGATAGCACGCAGCTATTGATTTTCCAAGCGCCGCGCTGCCTGCGTGCAAGCCGGCGCCGCTACCACCCCTCGATCAAGGAGAGACCATGACCCACAAGCTCACCACCGCCGCAGGCGCCCCGGTTGCCAACAACCAGGACTCGCTCACGGCCGGCCCGCGTGGCCCGATGCTGTTGCAGGACCTGTGGCATCTGGAAAAAATGGCCCACTTCAACCGCGAAGTGATTCCCGAGCGCCGCATGCACGCCAAGGGCTCGGGCGCCTTCGGCACCTTCACCGTGACGGGTGACATCACGCGCTACACCCGCGCCAAGGTGTTCTCCGACATCGGCAAGCAGACCGAAGTGTTCGCGCGCTTTTCCACCGTGGCCGGCGAACGCGGCGCGGCAGACGCAGAGCGCGATATCCGCGGCTTCGCCGTCAAGCTCTATACCGAGGAAGGCAACTGGGACCTGGTGGGCAACAACACGCCGGTGTTCTTCTTCCGCGACCCGCTCAAGTTCCCCGACCTGAACAAGGCCGTCAAGCGCGACCCCTACACCAACCTGCGCTCGCCCGAGAACAACTGGGACTTCTGGACCGGCCTGCCCGAGGCGCTGCACCAGATCACCATCGTCATGAGCGACCGGGGCATTCCGCGCGGCTACCGCCACATGCACGGCTTCGGCTCGCACACCTACAGCTTCATCAACGCCAGCAACGAGCGCCACTGGGTCAAGTTCCACTGGGTCTGCCAGCAGGGCATCGAGAACTTCACCGATTCCGAGGCGGCCTCCGTCGTCGCCTCCGACCGTGAAAGCAGCCAGCGCGACCTGCTCGAAGCCATCGAGCGCGGCGAGTTCCCGCGCTGGAAGCTGTGCGTGCAGATCATGCCCGAGCATGAAGCCGAGACCTACCGCTTCCACCCCTTCGACCTGACCAAGGTCTGGAGCAAGAAGGACTACCCGCTGATCGAAGTGGGCGTGATGGAGCTCAACCGCAACCCGCGCAACTACCACGCCGATGTGGAGCAGGCCTCGTTCACGCCAGCCAACCTGGTGCCGGGCATCGGCCCCTCGCCCGACCGCATGCTGCAGTCGCGCCTGTTCTCGTATGGCGATGCCGCGCGCTACCGCCTGGGCGTGAACCACCACCAGATCCCCGTGAACGCGCCGCGCTGCCCCTACCACGCCTACCACCGTGACGGCGCCATGCGCGTGGACGGCAACTACGGCGGCACCATCGCCTACGAGCCCAACACCAAGGGCGAGTGGCAGGAGCAGCCCGCCTTCGCCGAGCCGCCGCTGGCCCTGCACGGCGCGGCCGACCGCTGGAACTACCGCGAGGACGATGCCGACTACTTCACCCAGCCCGGCGACCTGTTCCGCCTGCTCACGCCCGATGCGCAGCAGCGCCTGTTCGAGAACACGGCGCGCAACATTGCCGGCGTGTCCGAGCACATCGTGCAAAAGCACATAGCGCACTGCACCCAGGCCGACCCGGCCTACGGCAAGGGCGTGGCCGATGCCATTGCCCGCCAGAAGGCCGGCACGCTCTGACCGGCTGATGCCCACGGCAAAACGCCCCCGCATCGCCGGGGGCGTTTTTCATGGCGCGCCCTGCCCTCAGGCCACGGCCTTGAAGGCGGGAAGCTTGTCGCCCAGCCGCTTGCCCATCTCCGTGCCCAGGGCCTGCAGGCCGCTCATGGGGCGCACCATGACCTCGAATTCCCGGATCAGCCCCTGCTCGTCGAAGCGGATGAAGTCGATGCCCTTGAGGTTCTTGCCGCCCACGCTGGCGCTGAACTCCAGCACCACGTCCAGGCCGTCATCGCTGGCCATCTGGCGGTGGTAGGTGAAGTTCTCGAAGACCTGGACCACGGTGGACAGCGCCAGCATCAGCGCGGGTGCCGAGGCATAGGGCGTGTTCGCCATGGGCGAGCGGAACACTGCATCGGGATGGACGATGGAGTGCAGCTCGCCCAGGTCGATGGCGGCAACCATGCGATGCCACAGCTCCAGGGAGCGGGCGACTGCGGGATGGGCGTTCTTCGGGGGCTGGGACATGCTTGTCTCCTGATGGTTGAGGTGGAAAACGGAATCGGGCGGCGCCCTCAAAGGCTGGCCGCCAGCGTGGTGCCTTGCACGATGGCGCGCTTGGCGTCGAGTTCGGCCGCCACGTCGGCGCCGCCGATCAGGTGCACGCTGCAGCCCGCCGCGCTCAGGGCCGCATGCAGCTCGCGCTGCGGCTCCTGGCCCGCGCAGAGCACGACGTTGTCCACCTCCAGCAGTTGCGGCTGGCCGTCCACGGTGATGTGCAGCCCGGCGTCGTCGATGCGCTCATAGGCCACGCCCGAGCCCATGGCCACGCTGCGCGCCTTCAGCGAGGTGCGGTGTATCCAGCCCGTGGTCTTGCCCAGTTGGTCGCCCACCTTGGTGGACTTGCGCTGCAGCAGGTGCACGCGGCGCGGCGAGGGCTCGGCCTGCGGCTGCGCCAGGCCGCCGGCCTGGGCGTAGCCGGTGTCTATGCCCCACTCCGCGTAGAACTTGCGGGGCGCCACGGCGCCGCTGTCGCCGGCATGGGTCAGGTACTCGGCCACATCGAAACCTATGCCGCCCGCGCCGATGATGGCCACGCGCTCGCCCACGGGCCTGTCGCCCTGCAGCACGTCCAGGTAGCCGAGCACCTTGGGATGGTCCACGCCGTCGATGGCGGGAACGCGCGGCCGTATGCCCGTGGCCAGCACGATCTCGTCATAGCCGCCCTCGATGAGCTGGGCAGCCTCCACGCGGTGGCCCAGCCGCAGCGCCACGCCGCCCAGCTCCAACTGGCGGCGGAAGTAGCGCAGCGTCTCGTGGAACTCCTCCTTGCCGGGCACCTTCTTGGCAATGTTGAACTGCCCGCCGATCTCGCTGGCCGCATCGAACAGCGTTACCGCATGGCCGCGCTGCGCGGCGGTGACGGCGAAGCTCAGGCCCGCCGGGCCGGCGCCCACCACGGCGATGCGCTTGGCGGCGGGCGCGGGCGCAATCACCAGCTCGGTCTCATGGCAGGCGCGCGGGTTGACCAGGCAGGAGGTGATCTTGCCGCCAAAGGTATGGTCCAGGCAGGCCTGGTTGCAGGCAATGCAGGTGTTGATCTCGTCGGCCCGGCCCTGGCGCGCCTTGCGCACGAAGTCGCCATCGGCCAGCAGCGGCCGGGCGATGGACACCATGTCGGCATAGCCCTCGGCCAGCAGGCGCTCGGCCACTTCGGGCGTGTTGATGCGGTTGGAGGTGATCAGCGGGATGCCCACCTGCCCCATCACGCGCTGCGTGACCCAGGCATACGCGGCGCGCGGCACCTTGGTGGCGATGGTGGGAATGCGCGCCTCGTGCCAGCCTATGCCCGTGTTCAGCAGCGTGGCGCCCGCGGCCTCGATGGCCTGGGCCAGCGCGATCACTTCCTCCAGCGTGGAGCCGCCCTCCACCAGGTCCAGCATGGACAGGCGGTAGATGATGATGAAGTCCCGCCCCACGCGCTGGCGCGTGCGCCGCACGATCTCCACCGCAAAGCGCATGCGGCCCGCGTAGCTGCCGCCCCATTCGTCATCGCGGTGGTTGGTGCGTGCGGCGATGAACTCGTTGATCAGATAGCCCTCGGAGCCCATGATCTCCACGCCGTCGTAGCCCGCATGGCGGGCCAGGGCTGCGCAGCGCACGAAGTCCTCGATGGTCTGCTCCACCTCGTCGCCCGTCAGCGCATGCGGCACGAAGGGGTTGATGGGCGCCTGCAGCGCGCTGGGCGCCACCAGCCCGGGCTGGTAGGCATAGCGGCCGAAGTGCAGGATCTGCATGGCGATCTTGCCGCCCTCGGCATGGACGGCCTGCGTGACGATGCGGTGCTGGTCCGCCTCGTGTTCGTTGACCATCATGGCGCCGCCCTTCATGGGCCGGCCGCGCTCATTGGGGGCGATGCCGCCCGTGACGATCAAGCCCACCTCGCCGCGCGCGCGCTCGGCGTAGAAGGCGGCCATGCGCTCGAAGCCGTTGGGCGCCTCTTCCAGGCCCACGTGCATGGAGCCCATGAGCACGCGGTTTCTGAGCGTGGTGAAGCCCAGGTCCAGTTCGGCATTCAGGTGGGGGTAGTGGGTCATGCCTGTCTCGCTTTTTTATGCAACTGATTGCATGAATGTAGTCAGCCTCCTTTATTTATGCAACTGGTTGCGCAAAAAATTGCAGAAATGACTGCAGCGCTTGGCCACACCTCCATGCACGCCCGTAAGATGGCGCCCAGCGCCAGTCCCTTTGTTGCCGATGTCCCTGCCACACGCCCTTCTCACCGCCTTGGTCGAGCACCCCTGCTCAGGCTCGGAACTTGCCGAGCGCTTCGACCGCTCCATCGGCTACTTCTGGAACGCCACGCACCAGCAGATCTACCGCGAACTCGCGCGGCTGGAAGAGGCGCAATGGATCGAGGCCCTGCCCGCCGAATCCGGCCGGGGCCGCAAGCGCCAGTACCGCATCCTGCCCACGGGCCGCAAGGAGCTCAAGCGCTGGGTGGCCGAGCAGGAAGACCCCAAGCCGCTGCGCGAGGAATGGATGGTCCGCCTGCGGGCCGAGGCGGTGGTGGGACCCTGCGGACTGCAGGACGAAGTGCAGCGGCTGCTGGCACTGCACCAGGCGCAGCTGGACGTCTACCAGCGCCTGGAGCAGCGCGACTTCCTGGACAAGCCGCCTACGCGCGAGCGGCGGCTGCAGCACCTGGTGCTCAAGGCCGGCATACAGCAGGAGCAGCTGTGGATAGGCCTGCTGCAGGAAGCCCGGGAGATCCTGAACATGCCGGCCAGGCCCTGAGGAACGGTTGCGACGACTGAGACGGCCGAGACGGCTGAGAAGGTCGCGACGGCCGCCTCAGCCCTTGTTCAAGCCGTGCAGCGCCAGCCCCGGCGCCTCCAGCCGGGCACGCAGAATGCGCCCGTGCGTGGAGTCCGTCACATGCAGCGTGCGGCGGTCCGCGCCGCCAAAGGCCAGGTTGGTGAGCGAGCTTCCCGGCACGCCGCGCAGCACCTGCACGGGCTCGGCACGGTGGTTGAGCACCCACACCAGGCCCAGGCCCGGGTTGGCCACCAGCAGCCGGCCCTGGTCATCCACGGCCAAGCCGTCGGGGCCGCTGGGGCCGTAGGAGGTGAAGAACTGCCCCACCTTGGCCACGCTGCCATCGGGCAGCAGGGGCACGCGCCAGACGCAGTTGCCGCGCGTCACGGCCAGGTAGAGAACGCGGCCGTCGGGCGACAGCGCCACGCCGTTGGGGCTGGGCACGTTGGCCAGCAGCAGGTCCAGCCGGCCGTCCGGCCGCAGGCGGTACAGGCGGCCGCTGGGATCGTGCAGGCCGCTCTGGCCCTGGTCGGTGAAGTAGAGGTTGCCCTCGGCATCGAAGACCAGGTCGTTCACGCCCTTGAAGCGCTCGCTGTTGCGCCGCTGCAGATAGGGGCTGATGCGCCCCGTGGCCACCTCCAGGCGCATCAGGCCGTTCTTGTAGTCGGTGATCAGCAGCGTGCGCTCGTCAAGGAACTTCATGCCGTTGGGCTCGCCGTCGTACTCGGCCACCAGGGTCCAGGCGCCTTGCGGATCGATGCGGAAGACGCGGCCCCAGGGAATGTCGGCCACGTACAGATGGCCGGCCGCGTCGAACACCGGCCCTTCGAGGAAGGAGTCGGTTACGGCGCCGCTGCGGTTGGCATCGGCCCAGTCGCTGCGCTCGGGGCGGCGCAGGGCGTCGGGCATGGTGGTGAACGATTCGAGTTCGCAGACCTGGGGGGCTTGCAGCAGGAACATGGTGTCTGTCTTTCTTGGAGTGTCAGGCCGCGCCGTCGAAGCCATACAGCCTTGCGGGGTTGTCCACCAGGATGCGGTCCATGGCCTCGTCCGTGCCCGCCCAGGCCTGCAGCAGGTCCACCAGGTCGGCGTCGTTGACGGAGCCCGGCGCCTCGGTGGTGTGCGGCCAGTCGCTGCCCCAGACCAGGCGCTCGGGTGCAGCGCGCACCAGGTCGCGGCCCAGCGGCAGCGTGTCGGCATAGGAAGGGCCGCCCACCGATGAACGCATATAGGCGCCGGAGAGCTTGACCCAGGTGTTGCCACCATCGAGCAGCCGGCGCAGCGCGGCATGGGCCGCGCGCTCCACGCCAGCCACACCCTCCATGCCCTCCATGCCCTCGGCCGGGTCGATGCGACCCAGGTGGTCCACGACCAGGGGCACGGGCAACGCACCCAGCACAGGCGCCAGCGCCACCAGCTGTTCGGGCTGCACAAAGACCTGCACATGCCAGCCCAGCCGTGCGACCCGGTGCGCCAGCGTAACCAGCATGTGGGCCGTGGTCTCGCCCCAGGACTGCGGCGAGACAAAGTTCACGCGCACCCCGCAGACGCGGTGCGCGGCCAGCCGGTCCAGCTCGGCATCGGCCACGTCGTGGGCGTCCACGGCCACGCCGCGTGCCACATCGCCCAGGCGCTCCAGCGCATCGAGCGTGCAGGCGTTGTCCGTGCCATAGGTCGAGGGCGTGACCACCACGGCGCGCGAAGTGCCCAGGCGCTGCTGCAGTTGCCGGTACATGGCCACGTCGGCATGGGGCGGCGTGCGCGGCCAGTGCGGCGACGGCGCAAAGCGCGCATCGAAGATGTGCATGTGGCTGTCGCAGGCCAGCGACGGCAGCGTGCGCAAAGGCCGGTTCGTGCCGGCCGAATGCGCAACGGCGATGGTCGATGCGTTCATGGCCATGCGCTCAGTCCAGCACGATGGCGCCCTTGCGCACCACCTCGCCCCACTTGGCGTCTTCCTTCTGGAGGAAGGCCGCGAACTCGGCCGGCGTCGATGCCATGGGCTGGGCGCCCAGGTCGCTCAGTCGCTGGCGCACCTCGGCTTCCTGCAGCACCTCGGACAGCGCTTGGTGCAGGCGCGCGGCCACGGGCTCGGGCGTGCCCGTGGGCAGGAAGATGCCGTTCCACTCATAGGCCTCGTAGCCGGGAATCACGGTCTCGGACACGGTGGGCACATCGGGCAGGCGGGCCGAGCGCTGGGGCGCGGCCACGGCCAGGGCGCGCAGCTTGCCGCCCGTGACCAGCGGATAGGTGGCCGCCATGGTGCCGAACATGAAGTCCACCTGCCCGCCCATCACATCGGCAATGGCCGGCCCGCCGCTCTTGTAGGGCACGTGGACCATGTCCAGATCCAGCCGCTGGCGGAACAGCTCGGCCGCCAGGCGCTGCACCGTGCCGCTGCCGCCCGAGGCGAAGTTGATCTTGCCCGGCTGCGCCTTGGCCCTGGCCGCCAAGTCGGCCACGCTGCGCACGGGCGAGTCGGCCTTGACCACGACCACATTGGGCATGAGCAGCACCAGCGACAGCGGCTGCAGCGCGCTGCGCGCATAGGGCAGCCTGGCAAACAGATGCGGGTTGATGGAAAACGGCGTGGCGTCGTAGAGCACCGTGTAGCCGTCGGCGCGCGCCTTGGCCACCTGGCTGGCGCCAATCGTGCCGCTGGCGCCGGGCCGGTTGTCCACGATGATGCTGGTGCCCAGCCGCGCGCCCATGCGCGTGGCCAGCAGGCGCGCGGCCGCGTCGGCCCCGCCGCCGGGCGCATAGGGCACGACCAGGGTGATGGGCCGCTCGGGAAAGGCGGCCTGGGCCACGGCGGCGGCCAGGGCGCAGGCCGCGATCAGGGTTCCGGCAAGGAATTTCATGGCTTGTCTCCAGATTTTTTTGAGGGGCGGCGGCCGAATCAATCCGCCTTCAGGTTCAGTTCGCGGGCGATCTGCGCATAGGACGCCGCTTCGCTGGCCACGCGCTGCGCGAAGGCGCTGCCGCAGCTGGACTCGGCATCCATCCCCAGGCCGTGCAGCTTGTCCGCGGCCGATGCACTCTTGGCAAACTCCACGGCCACGCGCTCCAGCGCCTGGGCCACGCCGTCGGGAATGCCGGCCGGCGCGAGCACGCCGTACCAGACATCGGCCGAGTAGTCGCCGCCGCCCGCTTCGGCAAAGGTGGGCACCTGGGGCAGCAGGGACGCGCGTTTGGGCGAGGCCACGGCCAGCGCCGTGAGCTTGCCGCTGCGCACCTGGGGCAGCACCGAGCCCAGCGTGGCGAAGGAGCTGTCGAGCTGGCCGCCCATGAGATCCGTGACCACGGGCGCCGCGCCCTTGTAGGGCACGTGGTTGAGCTTCAGGCCCTTGGCCCGCGCAAACATCTCGGTGGCGAAATGGCCCGAACTGCCCATGCCCGCCGTGCCGGCCGTGACGCTGCCGGGCCGGCTGCGCGCCTGGTCCATGTACTCCTGCAGGCTGCGCGCCGGCATGCCCGGCCCCACGACCAGCACCGTGGGGCTGCTGGCCACCGTGCACAGCGGCCGGAACGAGCGCACCACGTCGAACTTCACGCGGCCCTGGTACAGCGCCGGGATCATGCTGTGGTTGGTGGCGCCGAACAGCAGGGTGTAGCCATCGGCCGGCGCACCAGCCACGGCCTGCGCGGCCACGATGGTGTTGGCCCCGGGCTTGTTGTCCACCACGAAGGGCTGGCCCAGCGCCTTGCCCGCATGGTCGGCAAAGGCGCGCGCCACCACGTCGGTGGGGCCGCCCGCCGCAAAGCCCACGACCAGCCGCACGGGCTTGGCCGGATAGTCCTTCTGCGCCAGCGCGGGCTGGGCGCCCAGCGCGGCCAGCCCCACGGCGGCCAGCAGGCCGCCGCGCAAGGCCAGGCGGCGGACCTCTTGGAAATTCCTCGACATCGCTTGTCTCCTCAAATCACATGCATGCACATGCATGGGCCAAGGGCGCGCACGGCGCCCCTGCCCTGGCTCAGGCGCCGGCCGCCGCAGGCACGCGGGCCAGCACCTCCAGCACATTGCGGGCCGCGCCCACGCCCATGTTCACGTAGGCATCGCCGGTCACGCCGCCGATATGGGGGCTGAGCACGAAGTTCCTTTCGCCCTGGAACGGGTGCCCGGCCACCATGGGCTCCACCGCAAAGCTGTCCAGCCCTGCGGCCGCCACCTGGCCCGAGCGCACGGCAGCCAGCAGCGCGGCCTCGTCGATCAGGCCGCCGCGTGCGGTGTTGACCACGATCACGCCACGCCTGCAGGCCGCCAGCGTGGAGGCGCCGAGCATGCCCCGGTTTTCCTCGGTCAGCGGGCAGTGCAGCGAAATCGCGTCGGACTCGCGCCAGATGGTCTCCAGGTCCACGGGCTGCACGTAGGCGGGCAGGTTCTTTGCGAACGGATCGAAGCCGATCACGCGCATGCCCAGCGCATCGGCCATGCGCGCAAAGCGCAGCCCGATGGCGCCCAGCCCCACCAGGCCCACGGTGCGCCCGCCCAGCTCCAGGCTCTTGTGCGTGGCCTTGTCCCAGTGGCCTGCGTGCATGCGGGCATCCAGCGCCACCACCGACTTGGCGCAGGCCAGCAGCAGGGCCAGTGCCTGCTCGGCCACGGCCGCCGCGTTGGCGCCAGCGGCGGCCACCACGGCAATGCCGCGTTCGGCGGCGGCCACCTTGTCGATGGTGTCCGTGCCGCTGCCGTGCTTGGAGATCACGCGCAGCGAGGGCGCCGCGTCCATCACGGCCGCGCCCACCTTGCCGTAGCGCACGATGATGGCCACGGGATCATGGGCGCGGCACAGCGCGACCAGGTCCTCTTCGGTGGGCGTCTTGCCCGCATAGACGATGTCGTGCTGCGCCAGCAGCTCCAGCGCCTGTTGCGCCAGATCGGCGCCGGTGACGATGATGGTGCTCACAGCGATTCCCCTTCCTTGAGCACGCCGGCCGCGCGCAGGGCTGCGGGCAGCCATTTCGATGCGGTGTCGCCGCGCGCAATGGCCTCGATGCGGGCGGCTTCGTCCGCCACCTTCTTCACGGCCAGCTCCAGCATGGCGGGGGCCTTGGCGCGCTCGATGACGACCACGCCATCGGCATCGCCCACCACCAGGTCGCCCGGGTGAACCGTCGCGCCACCAGCGGAGATGGCGTGATTGATGCGGCCCGGTACGAACTTGGTCGGGCCTGCGGGATTGAAGCCTGCGCTGAACACGGGGAAGTCCAGCTCCAGCAGCTCCAGCCGGTCGCGGATGGCGCCGTCCACGATGACGCCGGCCAGGCCCAGCTTCTTGCAGGCGCTGAGCATCAGCGTGCCCATGAGCGCGGCCGTCTGGTCGCCCTTGCCGTCGATGACCAGCACGTCGCCGGGCCGGGCCAGCGCGATGGCGGCGTGGATCATGAGGTTGTCGCCGGGGCGCACCTCGACGGTGAAGGCCGGGCCGGCCACCTTCATGCCCTGGTGCACGGGCGCCACGCGCGCATGCATGGTGCCGCGGCGGCCCGCCACGTCGGCCAGGATGGCGGCCTGAAAGCCTGCTGCGCGTTGCACGACTTGGGCGTCCACGCGCTCTATGTCACGGATGATTTCTGGGAGTTGGCTCATGATGGTCCAGTGAGATGAGGTGAAGGAAAACAGGAAGAGGCAAGCGGTTCAGTCGGCCTTGATGCCGGCCTCGCGGATGAGTTGGGCCCACTTGGCGGAGTCGGATTTCTGCAGCTCGCCCAATTGCCGCGGCGTGCCGCCGACCAGGGCCACGCCCAGCCGCTCGGCCAGTGCCACGACGGCCGGGTCCTTGAGCGCCTGGCCGATCTCCTGGTTCAGCCGCTGCACGATGGCGGCCGGCGTCCTGGCCGGCGCAAAGACGGCCTGCCACTGCTCGACCACGAAGTCGCCGATGCCGGCTTCGGCCATGGTGGGCACGTCAGGCAGGGCCTTCAGGCGCGCCGCCGAGGTCACGGCCAGCGCACGCAGCTTGCCGCCCTGCACATGGGGCAGCGCCGCGGCCACGGGGGCGAACATGAACTGCACCTGGCCCGCCAGCGTGTCCTGCAGCGCGGGCGTGTCGCCCTTGTAGGGCGCATGGATGAAGCGCACGCCGCCCTTTCTTTGCAGCAGCTCGCCCTGCATCTGCAAGATGGTTCCGCTGCCGCCCGAGGCAAAGGCCAGCCGGCCCGGCTGCGCCTTGGCGGTGGCCAGCAGATCGGCCACCGACTGGAAGGGCTGGGCCGCGCCCACCACCAGCAGATGGGGGATGGTGCCTATGGTGATGACCGGCTCGAAGCCCGCGATCGGGTCATAGGGCAGCTTGCCCATGAGGTGGGGCGCGATCGCCTGCGGGCCGATGGAGGTGCCCAGCAGCGTGTGGCCGTCAGGTGCCGCCTTGGCCACATAGGCCGCGCCGATGGTGCCCGTGGCGCCCGCGCGGTTGTCCACGATCACGTTGCTGCCCAGGGCCTTGCCCAGTTGCAGTGCCACCTGGCGGCCCAGCACATCGGTGCTGCCGCCGGGCGGGTAAGGCACGACCCAGGTGATGAGCTTGCCTGCCGGCCATGCGGGCTGCGCCTGGGCGGCGGGGCTGCACAGCGGCCCCAGCAGGGCGGCGCCGCCTGCGGCCAGCAGTGTGCGGCGCGCGGGATGGAAGGTGTTCATGGTTTGTCTCCTGCTTGTGTGCAAAGCGATGTCGGCGCTGCCGTCTCGAAGCCGTACAGCACCCGGGGGTTGTCCACCAGCACGCGCTGCAGCGTGGCGGCACCGCCGGCATGGGAGGTCCAGTCGGCCAGGCGGTCGATCTGGCGGGCGTCATCGGGCAGGGGCTGCATGCCTGCCAAGGCGCTGACATGCGGCCAGTCGCTGCCCCAGAGCACGCGCTCGGGCGCGCAGCGCAGAAAGCTGGCGGCCAGGGCATCCAGCGCCGGGTCTTCGACCGACTGCAGCGCGCTGACGATGTAGCCGCCGGACAACTTGACCCAGGCCCTGCCGCCCTCCAGCAGCTCCAGCAGCAGCGCATGGCCCGCATGGCACCTCGCCTGCACCGGGGCGATGCGGCCGAAGTGGTCGAACACCAGCGGCACCGGCAATTGCCGCAGCACGCCGGCCAGCGACGCCAGCAGGTCCGGCGCCATCAGCAGTTGCAGATGCCAGCCCAGCGGCGCGATGCGGCGGGCCAGCGGCACCAGCAGCTCGGCTGTGCCCGTCACGCCCAGCGACAGGTTCAGCCGCACGCCGCGCACGCCCAGGCCGTGCAGGCGCTGCAGCTGGTCATCGCTTTCACTGCCATCGATCACAGCTACGCCCCGCGCCTGCGGGCCGAGGGCGGCAAGCCCATCCAACATGCAGCGGTTGTCGCTGCCGTAGGTGGACGGCGTGACCAGCACGCAGCGCGAGGTGCCCAGGCGCCGCTGCAGCGCGCGGTAGTCGCCGGCCGAGGCGTCGGGCGGCAGCAGCCGCGCGCCCGGGGTTGCCGGGTAGCGGCCGTCATAGACATGCACATGGCAGTCGCAGGCATCCGGGGGCAGCGTGGCACGGGGCCGGGCGCTGCCCTGCGAGAAACGGACGGGCACGGCAAGGCTGTCGCAGTCCATGGCGAGATCTCGATGGAGGAAAGGAAAGGAAAGGAAGGGAGGTGGGAGCGAGAAGGAAGCGAAAGGGCTGGCGCCCCTGCCCCCGGGCTCAGTCCAGGCTGGCGCCCGAGTCCTTGACGATGCGTGCCCAGCGCGGCACCTCGGCGCGCAGCAGCGCGGCGAACTTCTCGGACGAGCCGCCCAGCACCTCGCCGCCTTCGGAGCGTAGCTTCTCGGCCACCTCGGGCACGAGCAGCGCGTCGTTGATGGCCTTGTTCAACTGCTGCACGATGGCCTGCGGCGTGCCCGCCGGCGCCAGCACCCCGAACCAGGTGACGGCCTCGAAGTCCTGGTAGCCGGACTCGGCCAGCGTGGGCGTCTGCGGCAGCTGGGCGGAGCGCTTGAGCGAGGTGACCATCACCGCGCGCAGCTTGCCGTTGCGCACCTGGCCCAGCAGCGTGGGCACGGCGGACATGTAGAAATCGATCTGCCCGCCCACCAGGTCGGTCATGGCCTGGGCTGCGCCCTTGTAGGGCACATGGCGCAGCTTGATGCCGGCCGCGTTCTCGGCCAGTTCGCCGGCCAGGTGTGCCACCGTGCCGTTGCCCGGGTAGCCCAGCGTGAGGCCGTCGGGCTTGGCCTTGGCGGCCTTGACCAGGTCGGCAAAGGTCTTGTAGGGCGAGTTGGCCGGCGCGGCCATGACGATGGGCGCGGAAGCCACCAGCGCCACGGGCACCAGATCCTTCAGCGGGTCATAGGGCAGCCTGGCGTACAGCGAGGGATTGATGGCCAGGTTGCTGGTCTGGCCCATGACCAGGGTATGGCCGTCCGGCGCGGCCTTGGCCACGGCATCCACGCCCAGGTTGCCGCCGGCGCCGGGCCGGTTGTCCACCACCACGGTCCACTTGTTGTGGTCCGCCAGCCGCTGGGCCACGGTGCGCGCGATCATGTCCGTGCCGCCACCGGGCGGAAACGGCACGACCAGGCGGATGGGCTTGCGGGGATAGGCGTCCTGGGCCTGGGCAGCGCCCATGGGCACGATGGCGGCAACGCCGACCAGGACGGCAAGAAGGCGTGCGTTGAGGCAACGCGAAAGCGAGGGAATCGGCATGGCGGTTTGTCTCCGTTTGTTGTGTCCAACGCCCGCATGTCTGCGGTGCGTGGGACGAACTTTATGAAAACGTTTCAACCCATACAATGCCGTTTCATACAGCGCAACCAATTGCATGCCTTGCACCATGAACAAGCCCCCCAGCACCCCTTCCCCGGCGCAGCCACCCGATGACAGGGCCGGCGCGGCCAAGGACGGCGGCGTCATCGCCGTCACGCGTGCCTTGCAGTTGCTTGGCGCCTTCGCCCTCGGGGAGTCGCACCTGTCCCTGGCGGAACTGAGCCGGCGCTGCGCGCTGCACAAGACCACGGTGCTGCGGCTGGCGCGCACGCTGGCGCAGTCGGGCTTCATGGTGCAAAGGGACGATGGGGACTGGCGCCTGGGCCCGGCCGCAGGCTGGCTGGGTGCCCGCTACCAGGCGGGCTTCGATGTGCAGAACGTGCTGGAGCCCGCGCTGCGCGCGCTCACGCAGGCCAGCGGCGAGAGCGCGGCCTTCTATGTGCGCGAGGGCAATGTGCGAACCTGCCTCGTGCGCGTGGAAGGGCCGCAGGCCCTGCGCCACCATGCGCGCATGGGCGAGGGGCTGCCGCTGGACCAGGGCTCGCCGGGGCGCGTGATCCTGGCGTTTTCAGGCGAGCCGGGGCCGGTGTACGAGCAGATCCGCCAGCGCGGCTACCACTGGTCCATCGGCGAGCGCGAACAGGGCGTGGCCACGGTGTCGGCGCCGGTGTTCGGCATGCACTGGCGGCTGATGGGATCGGTGTGCATCTCCGGGCCGGCATCGCGCCTGCCCGAGTCCCGGCTGGAAGCCATGGCGCAGACCGTGGTGGCGGCGGCCAACCAGCTGTCCTATGCGCTGGCGGGCAGCGCCAGCACACAGGCCCCTGTGGTGCGCGCCAGCCAGTGGCACCCCTGAGAACCCCTTCCGGCGCGAAGCCCGGAAGGTGGATGGCCGCTTACTGCAGCGCGCCCATGGGCAGGGCGATGGGCTTGCCGTTGAGCGTGACCTGGCCGGCCTGCATCTTGAGCGCGCTGACCAGCTTGTCGCCTTCCAGGCGGGCATAGCCCGTGGCCTGGGCCATGCCCAGCATGCCTTCCACATCCTCGGCCGAGACATCGGGCTTGCCCGATGCCTTGAGCAGCGGCTCCAGCCAGGCCTTGGGCAGGCTGGCATTGGCCTGCAGTGCCGAGGTCTTGAGCAGCGCCGGCATCCAGCCGGCCTGGGCGACCTGCTCCTGCGTGGGCGCGCTTTGCACTTCGGCGCCGTACTCCAGGTGGCCGGTCTGGCCCTGGTAGGTGGCCTGCAGCTTCATGGAGTAGGCCGGCAGGGCCGCCACCAGGCGCGGGGCGTTCTGCATCAGCACGCCCATGCCCTGCTCTTCCAGCGATTCCAGCGCCTTGGCCAGGCCCTCCTTGCGGTAGCCCTCGACCATGACGCGCTGGAAGCCGCGCAGCGCCTCGATGTCCAGGCGCTGGATCTTTTCCTCGTAGCCCACGGACTCGAAATCGATGGGGCCGATGCGGCCCGTGCCCTTGACCTGGGTGGTCATGCCCAGCGTGGTCTTGTCGGACTCGATGACCGAGCTGCCGTCCACGTTCTTGAGGTCCAGCAGCGTCTTGGCCTCGCCGCCTTCGGCGGGCGTGCTGCTCATGCCGAAGCGGGCGATGCGCACGCTGGCCTTGCCGGGGCCCAGGCCCCACAGGCCGTCGATGACCTTGTTCTCGAAGCTGCTCTCCAGGCCCGTGAGCATGATGCTGGTGCGCTCCACCGGCACTGCGGCCGGCTGGGTGGGGAGGGCCTCGTCGTTGTCGGATTCCTCCTCCTCGCCCTCTTCCTCTTCCACGCCCATGGACTTGTCGCGGCTGGGCAGGCCCAGCAGGGCCACCTCGGGCCAGCGCCAGGTGCCCTTGACGCTGCCACCGCCCAGGGCCGTGTCCAGCACCATTTCCTGCCAGCGCATGGTGACTTCCTGGTCGCCCAGCTCGCCGGCGGGCAGCAGCAGGCGCACATCCTGGCCGCCCGTGAAGTGGTGCACGCTGGTCAGCGTGGGGGCTGCGGCCTTGGCCAGCACCTGCGTGCTCTTTTCGTCCAGGCCGTCGAGCGCAAAGCGTGTCTCGGAAACCGCTGCCGCCAGTCGGCCACCGGCCAGCGGGCCGTGGCGCACCGTGGTGTCCACCACCAGGCGCACGGGCTTGGACGCAGCGACCGGTTCTGCGGCGGCGGGCGCTTCAGCTGTGTCGGCTGCTTTTGCCGCGTCAGCCGCGTCAGCCGCCTCGGCTGCCTGAGCTTGCGCCGCAGGCCACTGCAGCACCAGCTTGGCCTGGGAGGAGAGGAATCCCTTGTGGTACTCGTCGGTCACGACGACTTTCTCGCCCAGCACCTTGCGCAATTCGGCCACGGCCTCCTTGTAGCCAGCCTCGGCCCGCTGGCCGGTATACCAGGTGGTTCCTCCATAGGCCACGACGGCCAATGCCACGGCAGCGGCCACTGCGGTTTTCTTGTTGCTCATTGTGAATATCCCGTGATGAATAAGACCCCTCCCCCTCGGGCGGGCCGCGCGACTGTATCAGTTCGGCGTTTCACCACGGAACGGCAATGGCCCATGCAATGGCGCATCTGAGCCACCCGTGGCAGGCCCATGTGGGCGCACGCCTTTGCGCAGCCCTTGCCAGGCCTTGTCTTGCGCCGTTCTCAAGGCCCGCGCCCATGGAATTGCCCAGGCGCGACAGGCGCCCGGTTTTTTCAATTGCTTACCATTGCCGCGCATGATTGGCATGCCAATGGAATGCGCAACGCACGCTATGCCGCCATGGATATGGCGTCAATCAGGCCTTTGCGGAATTCTTCGGCTTTTGCGGTGTCTTCACTTGCCGTCAATGCGGCCTGCCAATGCGGCCTGCCAATGCGGCCTGTCATTGCGCCCCCCATGCAGGTCGTATGCCCACCGTATGCCGGCCACATGCCGGCAATGGCCGCATTCACCCGGCCTGCAGCAAGAAAGGCAGGGCCGCGTCCAGCAGCGCATCGGGCGCTTCCTCGGCGATGTAGTGTCCGCAGGCCAGCGGCCGGCCCCGCACATCGTCGGCCACGAGCTGCCACTCGCGCAGCGGATCGAAGCAGCGGTGCACCACGCCCTCCTCGCCCCAGAGCACCAGCAGCGGCATGGGCAGCCTGCGCCCGAGCTGGCGGTCTTCGCGGTCATGGTCGAGGTCGATGCCGGCCGAGGCGCGGTAGTCCTCGCACATGCCGTGCGCGCTGCCCGGCAGCGCCAGGCAGCGCTGGTACTCGGCCAGCGCCCGGGGATCGAAGGGCGCCAGGCCGGCGCTGCGCCGGCCCATGATCTCGCGCACATAGGCGGCGGGGTCGGCCTCGATCAGGCGCTCGGGCAGCGGCGCGGGCTGGATGAGGAAGAACCAGTGCCAGTAGGCGCGCGCAAAGGCCTCGCCGGTCTGCTCGTACATGGCCAGTGTGGGCGCAATGTCCAGCAGCACCAGACGCTGCACGCTGGCGGGATAGTCCATGGCCAGCCGGTGCGCCACGCGCGCGCCCCGGTCATGCGCCAGCACGCTGAAATGCTCATGGCCCAGCCGGGCCATCAGCCGCAGCAGGTCGCGGGCCATGGTGCGCTTGCTGTAGTTGGCATGCTCGGGGTCGCCGGCCGGGCGCGAGGAGTCGCCATAGCCGCGCAGGTCGGCCAGCACCACGGTGAACTGCTGCGCCAGCCGGGGCGCGACGCGGTGCCAGATGGCGCTGGTCTGCGGGTGGCCGTGCACCAGCAGCAGGGCCGGCCCCTGGCCGCCCACCCAGGCGTTGATCTCCACCCCGTCATCGACCGTGACGCGCTGCTGGCGCAGGCCCGGCATCCATGGATCTGTGTGCATCCCGGAGATTCCTTCTACGTTGTTCATGACTGTCAGCCTGCCATGCTAATCAGTAAACCAGGCTGCATAAATAGCAAAATACTGCATTGATCCATCAGTTCAATTTACGAATCAACCATCCACCGCATCCACCATGGACGGCTTTTCCGACCTGCGTTTCTTCTCGCTGCTGATCCGCGAAGGCAGCCTGGCCGCCGCGGCCCAGCAGATGGGCGTGACACCGCCCGCCGTCAGCCGCCGCCTGTCCCTGCTGGAGCGGCGCCTGGGCGTGCGCCTGCTGCAGCGCACGACACGGCGCATCCACCTGACGCCCGAGGGCGAAGCCTACCTGCTGGACGGCGCGCGCATCCTGGCCGACCTGGAGGCGCTGGAGCGCAGCATCTCGGGCACGCGCGCCACGGCGCGCGGCCCGCTGTCCATTGCCTGCACGCTGGGCTTTGGCCGCCAGCGGCTTGCGCCTGCGCTGTCGGCCTTTGCCCGCGCCTATCCCGAGGTGCAGGTGCAACTGCAACTGACGGACAGGCCCGTCAACCTGGTCGAGCAGGGCTTTGACGCCGTGGTGCGCTTTGGCGCCCTGCCCGACTCCGCCCTCACCGCCCGCCTGCTGCTGCCCAACCGCCGCGTGCTGTGCGCCGCGCCCTCCTACCTCAACGCCCACGGCGAGCCGCGCCAGCCTGCCGACCTGCAGGCCCACCGCTGCATCGTGATCCGCGAAAGCGACGAAACCTATGGCAGCTGGCGCCTGAGCCGGCGCACGCGCCAGGGCCTGAGCGAGCACAACATCAAGGTCAACGGCGTGATGAGCACCAACGACGGCGCAGCGGCCCTGACCTGGGCGCTGGACGGGCATGGCATCCTGCAGCGCTCGCTCTGGGATGTGGCCGCGCCGCTGGCCGCAGGTGCGCTGCGCGAGGTCCTGCCCCAATGGCAGTTGCCTGCGGCCGACATCTACCTGGTGCACGCCACGCGCAGCGAGATGTCGGCCAGAATCCGCGCGCTCACCGGCTTTCTGGGCGACTGGTTTGCACAACGGCCTGAGCCGGACATGGCGCCCGCCTGAGCCCGGGCGCAATCTGCAACCTCGGCGGCAGACAGGCTGTCATGCGCGTTCACCCCGCGCAGCGCAGGCCATGCGAACATGGCCCGCAGCGACAACCACCACACCCAGGAGACAAGACACATGGCCACCGCCCGCTACCCCCAGCCCGAGCTGTCCAGCCTGCCCGAGGACATCCGCACCCGCATCCTTGAAGTGCAGGAAAAGGCAGGCTTCATTCCCAACGTCTTCCTGGCCTTTGCGCGCCGCCCTGCCGAGTGGCGCGCCTTCTTCGCCTACCACGATGCGCTCATGCTCAAGGAAGAAGGCAGCCTGACCAAGGGCGAGCGCGAGATGATCGTCACCACCACCAGCGCGGCCAACCAGTGCCTGTACTGCGTGGTGGCCCACGGCGCCATCCTGCGCATCTACGAAAAGCAGCCCTACGTGGCCGACCAGGTGGCGGTCAACTACCGCAAGGCCGACATCAGCGCCCGCCAGCGCGCCATGCTGGACTTCGCCATGAAGGTCTGCGAACGCAGCCATGAAATCTGCGAGGCCGACTTCGAGGCGCTGTACCCGCATGGCTTCGACGACGAGGACATCTGGGACATCGCCGCCATCACCGCCTTCTTCGGCCTGTCCAACCGCATGGCCAGCTTTGCCGGCATGCAGCCCAATCCCGAGTTCTTCCTCATGGGGCGCGTGCCGCGCGAGAAGAAGTAGGCAGGCCGACCTGTGCCCCCTGGCGCGCCGCAGCACCCTCGACCAAACCCCGGCATATCTCCCCCACCTGCCCCACGGCCCCCAGCAGGCGCGGCGTGGGCTCGTTGGCGCAGTTCAGGCGCAGGTGGTTGGGCAGGTCCGAGCGCGATGAGAACAGCGGGCCGGGGCTGACGCCAATGCCCAGCTCCAGCGCGCGGCGGTGCACCTCCAGTGCATTCACCTGGCGCGGCAGTTCCACCCACAGCAGAAAGCCCGCGCGCGGGGCCGAGACGCGGGTGCCGGGCGGAAAGCTGGCCTCGACCCTGGCCGTGACGGCCTGCACCCCGGCCTGCACGCGGGACTTGAGGCGGCGCAGGTGCCGGTCGTAGTCGCCGCTGGCCAGCACCTCGCTCACGGCAGCCTCCAGCAGCGGCGCACCGGCCCAGTCGCCCGCCAGGCGCACCTGCAGCACCTGGGCATGGAAGCGGCCCGCCGCAATCCAGCCCACGCGCCAGCCCGGCGCCAGGGTCTTGGACACGGAGCCGCAATACAGCACGTTGCCGCTGCCGTCGAAGGCCTTGCAGGCCGGCGGGCGCTGGCCGTCGCCTGCAAGGTCGCCATAGACATCGTCTTCGATCAAGGGAATGCCCGCCCGCTCCAGCAGCGCCACCAGGGCCTGCTTGCGCTCCACCGGCATGCTGGCGCCCAGCGGGTTCTGCACGGTGGGCGATGCCAGCACGGCAGCCGGCCGGTGGCGGGCAATGGCCTCGGCCAGCGGCTCCAGCAGCAGGCCTTCGCGGGGATCGGTGGCAATCTCCAGCGCCTTCAGGCCCAGGTCCTCCAGCAGCAGCAGGCTGCCGAAATAGGCGGGCCGCTCCACGGCCACGACATCGCCGGGCTTGCACACGGCGCGCAGGGCCAGCCGCACGGCCTGGGTGGCGCCTGCCGTCAGGACCAGGTCATCGGGGCCGAAGCGCGCACCCCATTGCGCGGCCCGGGCCGCGATCTGGCCGCGCAGGTCGGCGCGGCCCGGCGGCATGCTGTAGGTCTGCCCGTGCGCGTCCAGGCGGCGCCCGGCGGTCTGCAGCGCGCGCTGCAGCCGGGCCGTGGGCAGCCAGGCCGGATCGGGCAATGCCGCACCCAGCGGGATCAGGCGCGTGTCGGGGCTGCTGAACAGCGAGCGCGCCAGGGCCGACAGGGTCACGGGCACGGGACGCGACGACGGGCGGGACGCCTGCAGCGCCGCGCCGCCGGTTGCCTGCCGCACAAAGTAGCCCGAGCGCGGGCGCGCCACGATCAGGCCCTCGGCCTCCAGGCAGCGCAGCGCCTCCAATGCGGTGGGCAGGCTGACCTGTTCGCGCTCGGCCAGGCTGCGGGCGGAGATCAGCCTGTCGCCGGGGCGCAGTGCGCCGCAGGCCAGCGTCTGGCGCAGGGCCTGGGCAATGCGGCGGTACTGGGGCAAGGGTTCGTTGGTGGTGGGCATACCAATCTGTACAGGTCAGTTTTCTTGGATTCTGCTTATACAGGCATTGGCTGCCCGGATTTATCGTTGCAGCCATCAAGCAACCCGAGGAAACCCATGCAAGCCAGCAATTTCGATCTCCAGGCCTATTTCCGCCGCATCGGCTTCAGTGCCGGTGACTCCGCCAAGGCCGATACCGCCACCTTGCATGCGCTGATGCGCCACCAGTTGTTCGCGGTGCCTTTCGAGAACCTCGACGTGCAGGCCGGCAAGATCGTCTCTCTGGTGCCCGAAGACATTGCGGGCAAGATCCTCGGCGGCGCCCGGGGCGGCTACTGCTACGAGGTGAACGGCCTGTTCGCCATGGCGCTGCAGGCCCTGGGCATTGCCTACCGCTTTGTGGCGGCGCGGCCCATGTTCTACCCTGCCCGCCGCCCCCGCACCCACATGGCCCTGGTGGCCGAGGTCGAGGGACGGCGCTGGCTGTGCGACCTGGGCTTTGGCAGCTACGGCATACGCGCCCCCATGGCCCTGGACGTGCTGGACACCGAGGTCCGCCAGGACGGCGACACCTTCCGCCTGAGCCTGGACGACCAGGGCGAATACCTGCTGCAGGCCCGCGTGGACGGTGAATGGGCCAACCAGTACGCCTTCAACCTGTCGCCCCAGGAATGGGTGGATTTCGCCCCCGCCAACTACCTGAACTCCACGCACCCGGATGCCATCTTCGTGCAAAAGCGGGTGGTGGTGCTGCACCAGCCGGCCGGCCGCATGATCCTGGTGGGCGACGCGCTCAAGACCATCACGGCCAGCGGCACCGAGACCAGGCAGCTGGCCCCTAATGAAATCCAGCACGTGCTGGGCAGCCTGTTCGGGCTGGCGACCGAGCGCCAGGCGGCTGCCGTGTGCTGACCCTCTAGGTTCGGCGGGTCGAATCCCGCTCGATCAGCTCGAACCCCAGGTCGAACGCCGAGCGCCCGGCACTGTGGCCCTTGCAGCGTGCCAGCACGAGTTCGGCGGCCAGACGGCCTATGCCCGGTCCGTCCACATGCACGGTGGTCAGCGACGGCAGCAGGTGGGCCGCGAAATCGGCATTGCCGAAGCCCGAGACGGCCAGGTCCACGGGCACGCGCAGGCCGCGCGCCTGGGCTTCCACCAAAATGCCGTGGGCCAGCATGTCCGAGCTGCAGACCACGGCCTGCAGATCGGGCTGCTGCGCCAGCAACTGGCCCAGCGCCTGCCGGCCCAGCTCCAGGCTGCCGGGCGCGGACACGGTGATCGTGGGCACCTCGCGGCCCCAGGCTGCGAGAAAGCCTTCGCGCCGCTGCTGGGCCCGGTGGTCGCTGCCCGTGGCCATGCCCACGCGCTGCAGGCCGCGCGAGAGGAAATAGCCGGCCAGCGCGCTGCCCACCTTCAGGTGGGAAAAGCCCACCACCATGTCCAGCGGCCGGTCGCTGAAGTCCCAGGTTTCCACCACGGGAATGCCGGTCCTGCGCAGCCGCTCGCGCGCCTTGTCGGACTGCACCAGGCCCATCATCACAATGCCGTCGGGCTGGCGCCCGATCATGGCGTTGAGCACCTCCTCCTCCCGCTGCTCGTCGTAGAAGGTCTGGCCCAGCAGCAGCTTATAGCCCTCCTGCGCCAGCGTGGCCGTCAATGACTGCACCGTGGGCAGAAACTGCGACACCGACAGCGCGGGCACCACGCCCGCCACCATGCGGCTGCGCCTGGACTTGAGCCCCCCCGCCAGCAGGTTGGGGATATAGCCCGTGGCCTCCACGGCCTGGCGCACGCGCTCGCGCGTCTTCTCCGAAACGATGGAAGGATTGCCCAGTGCGCGCGAGGCCGTGATCAGCGAGACGCCGGCCGCCTCGGCCACGTCGTGCAGCGTGGCGGGCCTGGGTGGTGTGGGTGTGTTCATGGGCAAGCGCGATCGCGGGCTGGTATCGGGGACGGGCCTGAAGATAGCAGACCGCCCTCCACGCACGGGCGCCAGGCCTGCCCTGCATCGCAGAAATCGTGATTGACAGCCAAAATGACAACGATATCATTTTGCTGAAAGCGCAAATCCTTGCATCTAAAAAATGGCATCGGCGCTTTTTCATTTCCCCGGAAATGACAACGATGTCATTCACAAATCAGGAGACAAGATGAATCACATTCTTCGTGCCATGGCGCTGGCCCTGGCCGCGCTCGCTGCCTTTTCTGCATCGGCCCAGGCCTGGCCAGACAGGCCCGTCACCCTGGTCGTGCCCTTCCCCGCCGGCGGCTCCACCGACCAGGTCGCGCGCGCCGTGGCGCCCAGGCTGGGCGAGAAGCTCAGGCAGTCCTTCGTGGTGGAGAACAAGGCCGGCGCGACGGGCACCATCGGCGCGGCCTTCGTGCAGCGCGCGGCGGCGGACGGGCAGACCTTTCTCGTCACCTCGCTGGGCCCGCTGGTCATCGTGCCCCACCTGATCAAGAACCTGCCCTACGACGCGCTCAAGGACTTCGACCTGATCACCGTGGCAGTGCAGTCGCCCAACGTGCTGGTCGTGCCCGCAAGCTCGCCGCACAAAAGCGTGGCCGACGTGGTCGCCCACCTCAAGGCCCATCCGGGCAAGATGAGCTTTGCCTCGGCCGGTCACGGCTCCAGCGACCACCTGACGGCCGAACTGTTCTGGCAGCAAACGGGCACCCAGGGCGTGCACATCCCCTACAAGGGCGGCGCGCCCGCCCATGCCGACCTGATCGGCGGCCAGGTCGATGCCTCGTTCCAGAACATCAATGCCGTGATCCAGCACATCCGGGCCGGCAAGATGCGCGCCCTGGCCGTGACCAGCCCGCGCCGCTCGCCCGTGCTGCCGGACCTGCCCACGCTGGCCGAGGCCGGGGTGAAGAACGTGGAAGTCGCCTCCTGGCAGGCCATCGTCGCGCCCAAGGGCCTGCCGCCTGCGCTGCGCGACAAGGCCCATGCGGCCTTTGTCGAGGCGCTCAACGATCCCCGGGTGCGCGAGCAGTTCGTCTCCATCGGCTACGAGATGGTGGCCGGCACGCCCCAGCAGTTCGCCGAGTTCCAGCGCCAGGAATACGCGCGCTGGAAGTCGGTCATCGAGGCCGGAAAGATCAGCATCGACTGATGCCTGCCCCTGTCCTTTTCCCAACCACCGCACTCCCGCATCCATGACTTCTTCCGCGCTCTCCGAAACCACCAGCCAGGACCGCATCCAGTGGATACGCCTGTCGTCCTGCTACCTCCCCCTGGCCCGGCCCATCAGCGATGCCAAGGTGCTCACGGGCCGCCAAAAGCCCATGACCGAGGTCGCCATGCTGTTCGCCGAGATCCAGACCCGCGACGGCCACCGGGGCCTGGGCCTGAGCTACGCCAAGCGCGCAGGCGGCCCGGGCCAATTCGCCCATGCCAGCGAAATCGCGCCCACCCTGCTGGGCGAGGACCCCAGCGACATCGCACGGCTGTGGACACGTATGTGCTGGGCCGGCGCCTCCGTGGGCCGCAGCGGGCTGGCCGTGCAGGCCATCGCGGCCTTTGACGTGGCGCTGTACGACATCAAGGCGCGCCGCGCAGGCCTGTCGCTGTCCAAGCTGCTGGGCTCGCAGCGCGAATCCGTGCGCTGCTACAACACCTCGGGCGGCTTTCTGCACACGCCGCTCGATGAGCTCAAGCGCAACGCCAGCGCCTCGCTGGAGCGCGGCATTGGCGGCATCAAGCTCAAGGTGGGCCAGCCCGACTGCGCGCTGGACATACGGCGCGTGGAGGCCATGCGCACCCACCTGGGCGATGCCGCGCCCATCATGGTCGATGCCAACCAGCAATGGGACCGCCCCACGGCCCAGCGCATGTGCCGTGTCTTCGAGGAATTCAACCTGGTCTGGATCGAGGAGCCGCTGGACGCCTACGACCACGAAGGCCATGCCGCGCTGGCCGCGCGCTTCGACACGCCGATCGCCACCGGCGAGATGCTGACCAGCGCCGCCGAGCACGGCGATCTCATACGCCACCGCAGCGCCGACTTCCTCATGCCCGACGCGCCGCGCGTGGGCGGCATCACGCCCTTCCTGCAGATCGCGGCCCAGGCCGAACTGGCCCACCTGAGCCTGGCGCCCCACTTCGCCATGGAACTGCACGTGCACCTGGCCGCCACCTGCGCCAACGAGCCCTGGGTGGAACACTTCGACTGGCTGGAGCCGCTGTTCAACGAACGCCTGGAAATCGCCGATGGCCGCATGCTCGTGCCCACGCGCCCCGGCCTGGGACTGAGCCTGAGCGAGCAGGCGCGGCGCTGGACGCGCGAAAGCGTGGAGTTCGGGGAGCGGGGTTGAGGGTCCCTACCCATCCAGCCCGTACTTGCGGATCTTGTCGTGCAGCGTGGTCTTGGGCATGGACAGGGCTTCGGCCGTGCGCGCCAGGCTGCCGGCGTGGCGGCGCAGGGCGTCGGCGATGAGGGCGCGCTCGAAGGCCTCGACAGCGGCGGACAGCGGCCGGGGCGCGGCGTCCTGCGCCGTGGTGCCGGCCGGCTGGCCGAAGGGGGGCGAGCCGGTCTCGATGCCCAGCACCGTGCGCTCGGCCACGTTGCGCAGCTCGCGCACGTTGCCGGGCCAGTCATAGCCCAGCAACTGCTGCACGCGCGCGGTGGTCAGCTCGGGCACGGGCCGCTGGTGGCGCGCGGCGCCCTGCAGCGCGAAGTGCTCGAACAGCAGCGGCACGTCCTCGCGCCGCTCGCGCAGCGGCGGCAGCGAGACGGTGGCCACGTTCAGGCGGTAGTAGAGGTCGGCGCGGAACAGGCCTTGCCGGCTCAACTCCAGCAGATCCACCTTGGTGGCCGCGATCACGCGGCAGTCGATGGGGATCAGGGTGTTGGAGCCCAGGCGCTCCAGCACGCGTTCCTGCAGCACGCGCAGCAGCTTGATCTGCATGGGCAGGGGCATGCTCTCGATTTCGTCCAGGAACAGCGTGCCGCCGCTGGCGTGCTCCAGCTTGCCGATGCGCTTCTTGCCCGCGCCGGTATAGGCGCCGGCCTCGCTGCCGAACATCTCGCTGTCGAACAGCGTGTCGGGCAGGCCGCCGCAGTTGACGGCCACGAAGTTGCCCTCGCGCCGCGCGCTGGCTTCGTGCAGGCAGCGCGCCACCAGTTCCTTGCCCGTGCCGGTCTCGCCCTGGATCAGCACATCGGCCGCGCTCTGCGCCAGCCCCGTGAGCATCTGGCGCAGCTGCCGCATGTTGGGCGCGCGGCCTATCAGCCGGTGCTCCAGGCTGTCGCGCTGGTCCAGCTGCTGGCGCAGCGCCCGCACTTCCAGCACCAGGCGGCGGCGCTCCAGGGCGCGGCGCACGGCGCCGACCAGGGTTTCGGGGGCGAAGGGTTTCTGGATGAAGTCCTGGGCGCCGTCCTTCATGGCCTGCACGGCCATGGAGATGTCGCCGTGGCCGGTGATCAGCACCACGGGCAGTTCCGGGTCCATGGCCACCAGCTCGCGCAGGAAGGCCATGCCGTCCATGCGCGGCAGGCGGATGTCGCTGACCACGATGCCCGCGAAGTCGCGCGACAGGCGCCGGCGCGCCTGCTCGGCGCTGCCCACGCTTTCACAGGCGATGCCTTCGAGCTGCAGAGCCTGCTCGCAGCCGAGCACGATGTCGGGGTCATCCTCGATGATCAGGACTTTGAGGGCGTCGGTCATGGTGTGTCGGCAGAGGGTGTGGAGGGTGCCAGGGCCAGGCTCAGCGTGAAGACGGCGCCGCCGCCCGGATGGTTGCTGCCCGTCAGCGTGCCGCCGCATTCACGCACGATGCCGGCCGACAGCGCCAGCCCCAGGCCCAGGCCCACGCCCTCTTCCTTGGTGGTGAAGAACGGCTGGAACAGATGGGCCTGCGCCGCTTCGCTCAGGCCAGGGCCGTGGTCGCGCACGGTGACCTGGGCGCGGCCATCGGCCACGGCGCAGGCCAGCTCCAGGCAGGGCGCGGGCTGGCCGCGCATGGCGTCCAGGGAGTTGTTGATCAGGTTGATCAGCACCTGCTCGATGCGGTTGCGGTCGCACCAGGCCACGGCCTCGGGCACGCCGTCATCGCGCAGGATGCGGGCGCCGGTCTCGGCCACGCGCGACTCCAGCACCGCCAGCGCATTGTCCAGCGCATGCGCCAGCGGCACGGCCTGGCTGGCGCCGCTGGACTTGCGCGCGAAGTTGCGCAGCTGGCCGGTGATGCGGCCCATGCGGTCGGCCAGCTGCGCCATGCGCTCCAGGTTCACGCGCGTGGTTTCGGTATCGCCGCGCTCCAGAAAGCGCTGGCTGTTGCCGGCCAGGGTGCGCAGCGCCGTCAGCGGCTGATTGAGTTCATGGGCCACGCCCGTGGACAGCTGGCCTATCACGGCCAGCTTGCCGGCCTGCACCAGTTCGTCCTGGGCGGCGCGCAGCGTGGCCTCGGCGTGTGTGCGCTCGGCCACCTCGGCCTGCAGCGCCTCGTTGGCGGCCGACAGGTCGGCCGTGCGCTGCTCCACCTTGCGCTCGAGCTCGTCGTGCGCGGCCTGCAGCGCCTCGCGCGCGGCCAGCCGGTCGCGCAGGTGGCGGCGGCGCTCGTTGACCATCATGGCCAGCAGCAGCACAAAGGCCGCGCCCACGGCCGCGGCCAGCGCGCGGCTCTGGGCCAGCTGGTCGACCTGCTCCAGGTGCGAGAGCACGGTGATCGTCCAGGGCGTGCCCGGCAGCTGGCGAGACTGGGCCAGGAAGCGGCCGCTGACCGGGTAGACCGAGCCTGGCGATTCCTCGCCATGGCGGGCAATGCGCACCAGGCGCGCGCCCTGGCCCAGGTCGCGCAGCACCTGCAGGCCCAGCGGCTCCAGCGCGCGGCGGTTGTACTGGCGCGTGTGGTCGAAGGCGGCGCGCGTGCCCTCGTCCAGCGTGCGCAAGGTGGTGAATTTCCAGTCGGAGACCGTGCCCAGGATGACGACGCCGTTCTCGTCGCCCACCAGCACGGGCGCCTCCACCGTGGACCACGATTGCTCCAGCTGGTCCAGGCTGACCTTGACCACGGCCACGCCCAGGGTGTGGGTGTCGTCGCCCAGGGTGGAGGCCAGGTAGTAGCCGGGCTCGCCGCGCGTGGTGCCTATGCCGAAGAAGCGCGCGCTGCCCGTGGCCATGGCGGTGCGGTAGTAGGGGCGAAAGCTCAGGTCCTCGCCCATGTAGCTGTCGGAGCGCCGCCAGTTGCTGGAGGCCACGACGTGGCCGCGCGCATCGACCAGGTAGGCGGTCAGCGTGCCCGCGCGGTCGTTGAGCTGCTCCAGGTAGGCGTTGACGCGGTTGGTGAGCTGCTCGTCGCCGGGCTCGGCCAGCAGCCTTTGCACATTGCCTTCCAGTGCCAGCACGTCGGGCAGGAAGGCATATTTGCCGATCTCGCGCTGCAGGCTGGCGCCGTACAGCTCCAGCCGGTGCATGCCCGTGGCACGCAGATCGGCGATGCCCAGCCGCTGCGCCAGCAGGTACGCACCCCAGCCGCTCAGCCCGCTCAGGGCAAGCCACAGCAAAAGCAGGATGAGCTGGCGCAGGGGGCGGCGGGCGGGCATGGTGAAGGCACCGATGTTATCAGTGCCCCCCCGCGCCGCCTGGGCCTCAGGCCGAGACAGCGGGCCGCCCTTGCTCGGAATGGTCCGTGGGCAGCAGGGACTCGTCGTCATCCGTGGCCGCGGTCGGATCGACGGCGCCTTCCCACTTGGCCACCACGGCCGTGGCGATCGCATTGCCCAGCACATTGGTCAGGGTGCGGCCCATGTCCAGGAAGTGGTCGATGCCCAGGATCAGCAGGATGCCGGCCTCGGGCAGGCCGAACATGGGCAGCACGGCGGCCACCACCACCAGCGATGCGCGCGGCACGCCGGCAATGCCCTTGCTGGAGACCATCAGCACCAGCAGCATGGTGATCTGGGCCGTCAGCGTCATGTCGATGCCGTAGGCCTGGGCGATGAAGATGGCCAGGAAGGTGGTGTAGACCATCGAGCCGTCCAGGTTGAACGAGTAGCCCAGCGGCAGCACGAAGCCGATGATGCGCGGCTTGATGCCGAACTTCTCCAGCTGCTCCATCAGCTTGGGATAGGTCGATTCGCTGCTGGCCGTGGAAAAGCCCACCAGCAGCGGGCCGCGGATCAGGCTCAGCAGGCGGAAGATGTCACGGCCCAGCACGCAGTAGCCGGCCACGATCAGCAGCACCCACAGCGTGGCCAGGGCCAGGTAGAAGCACAGCATGAACTTGCCGAACACCGACAGCATGCCCAGGCCATGGATGGTGATGGTGCCGGCCACGGCGCCGAACACGCCCACGGGGGCGAAGCGCATCACGTAGTCGGTGACCTTGAGCATGATGTGGACCACTTCGTCCATCAGGCCTACCATGGAGCGCGCGGCCTGGTTGTGCAGGTTGCCCAGCGCAATGCCGAAGAACAGCGCGAACACCAGGATCTGCAGCACCTCGTTGGTGGCCATGGCCTCGAAGATGTTCTTGGGGAACACGTGGGCGATGAAGTCCTTGAGGTTCAGCGCCGAGGTCTTGAGGTTCAGGCCCTCGGCCGACGACGGCAGGGCCACGCTCAGGCCATGGCCGGGCTGCAGCACGTTCGCATAGATCAGGCCGATGGCCAGCGAGCAGAACGAGGCCACGATGAACCAGCCCAGCGCGCGGCCGCCGATGCGGCCCACGGCCTTGGCGTCGCCCATGTTGGCCAGGCCCGACACCAGGGTGGCGAACACCAGGGGCGCGATGATCATCTTGATCATGCGCAGGAAGACATCGGTGAGGATGCCGAAGTAGCTGGCGATTTCCTTGGCGGCCTCGGGCGTGGGTGCGTAGCTGTTGCAGGCATAGCCCACCAGCACGCCGAGGACCATGGCCACAAGCACCATGGTGGTCAAGCGGTTGAATTTCATGCGGATTTTTCGTTGGACGTATTTCGGTCTTGCAAGCGAGCCCGGCCACCACGGCTGCCGGCACGGGCCGGATGCCACAGCGAAGACGGGCTTGTCTCCCTGCATACACAACCACGATGCACGTGGCCTGCGCCTGACAGTGCACAGACCGTGCCAGCCGCATCCGGCACCTGCACCCCGCGCTAACTGCTTGATTCGCCTATATCGACCTTACTTTTATGCATAAGGTGGCACGGAAATCCGAACGATGAAGTGCAGGCGCCGTTCGGAAAACCGGATGGTAAGACCTGCGGCCTCCGGCCCTCCCGGCCCGCGCCCTGCAAAGCATCCGCGACAGCGCCGAGACGCTGGCCGACTACGCCGGCACCGAGGCCCAGGCCATGGGCTGCGGGTTTGAAGACGCGGCCGAGATGCGCCGCGCCGAAGCGGCCGAGGCAGCCGCCAAAGCCATGGCACAACTGTTTGAACACCGGCCGGTGCCCGGGCAGGACGGCAGCAGCGGCTGATGCTCCGGCGCCTGTAGAGGGGCCCGCTCTCCCAGGGTCCCGCACCGCGTCTTCACCGGTGCGTCAACCCTGCGCCAACCCTGCCTCAACCCTGCGCCTGAGGCCCCAGGCGAAAAACGCTCACGGACTGCACAAGGTCATGCGCCTGCTGCCGCAGGCTCGTGGCTGCCGCCGCCATTTCCTCCACCAGGGCCGCGTTTTGCTGTGTCGCCTGGTCCATCTGCATGACCGCCTCGCCCACCTGCGCAACGCCGCTGCGTTGTTCGGCGGAAGCCGCGCTGATCTCTCCCATGAGGTCGGTGACGCTGCGTATGCTCGTCACCACTTCAGCCATGGTGCCCCCCGCGCGGTCGGCCAGCACAGAGCCCTGTTCGACCCGCTCGACGCTGTCGGAGATCAGGGCCTTGATCTCCTTGGCCGCCGCCGCGCTGCGGCCGGCCAGGCTGCGGACCTCGGAGGCCACCACAGCGAAGCCACGGCCCTGTTCACCGGCACGCGCAGCCTCCACCGCAGCGTTCAGCGCCAGGATGTTGGTCTGGAACGCGATGCCGTCGATGACGTTGATGATGTCGGCGATGCGGCGCGAACTTTCACTGATGCCCTTCATCGTGTCCACGACCTGGGTGACCACCTCGCCCGCCTGCCCGGCCACGCCGCTGGCCTGCTGCGCGAGCGCGTTGGCCTTGCCCGCGCCATCAGCGTTCTGGGTCACGGTGGCTCCGAGCTGCTCCATGGAGGCCGCCGTCTGTTCAAGCGCGCTGGCCTGGCTCTCGGTCCGAGAGGACAGGTCGGTGTTGCCCTGGGCAATCTGCGTGCTTGCACTTGCCACGGATTCGCTGCCGCTGCGCACGACGGCCACGACCTGCGATAGCGCATCACTCATCTCGCCGAGGCTGCGCAGCAGGGTACCCACTTCATCGTGGGTGGTGGCCTCCACCCGCTGCGTCAGATCCCCGCATGCCACCGCGCGTGCCACCTGGATGGCACGGCCAATGGGGCCGGTGATGGAGCGCGTGACCCAGGTCCCCAGCAAGGCGGCCAGCACGACAGCCACCAGCGCGCCGCCCAGCTCGAACGCCAGCGTCATTGCCGCCAGCGACTCGGTGCGCGTCAGGCGCTCGGCCATGAGCTGCTCCTCCTCTCGCACCAGGTCCGCCTGCAGTGCGCGCAGCCCATCCATGGCCGCCTTCTCGCGCCCCAGAGAGAACTCGCGAACCAGATCCTCGACCGTTGCCGTGCCGTCCTGAACTTGCCGCCGCAGCGCCTGCAGCGGCTGCACCGCCTGCACGAATTCACGGTGGCGCAGCCGGATTCCGTCGAGCCGGCGCTGCTGGGCGGGGTTGTCCTCGGTCAGGCGTACGGCCTCCTGCCAGGAGGCCTCGAACTCCTTGAGTCCTTCATCCCAGGGGGCAAGAAAACGGGAGTCGCCCGACAGGAGATAGCCCCGCGAGGCCGTCTCCATGTTGACCATGCCCGTGAGCATGCGCTGTCCCTGGGACATGACCTTGAAGGTGTGCTCGTTCCATTGCTGGGCCTCCTTGAGCCGGGACTGGCTGCTCACGGCCAGCGCGATGACAAGAAGAAAAATGGCGATGACGCATGCGAAGGCAGCTGCGAGACGGCGGGCCAGTGGCCAGTTGGACAAATTCATGATGATCATCGGTACGAACTGCGTGGCCGGAAAGACTGCACAAGGGCGCGGCGATCATGGTGTGAAGCCTCGCCTGCGCCTGGGGCCGTCATCTCCTGGCCGGGATCTACAAAGCACTCGCGCCAGCGGCTGCCGGGTGGCGACCAGCGGGCCTGCGCTTTGTTTCTCTATGTAATATATTGGACAAAACATATTTTTGTCCTAGACAATTCGCAAAATCCCTCAAAACATCCCGGCCATGACCGGACGTTTTGTCCCCTTCAGATCAATGACGCCACTTTCTGACCCCCTGCCTTCGGCGCCTGGCCCCGGGCTGCCCATCTCGGCCGTCGAACGCGAGACCGGACTTGCCAAGGACACCCTGCGTGTCTGGGAAAGACGCTACGGCTTTCCAAAGCCTGAACGGGATTCGGCAGGCGATCGCCGCTACCCGGCAGACCAGGTTCGACAACTGACCCTGATCCGGCGGCTCATGGATACGGGGCTGCGTCCCAGCAAGCTGATGGGGGTGGATCTGGATGGCCTGCAGGCGCTGCTGGCCCGCGCCGACACATCGCCGGGCAAGGATTTGTCCAGGACAAATTCAGAGAATGCAGCAGACTCTGACCGCTTCGCTCCCATGCTCAACGCCATTGCTGCCCATGATCCCGCCCAACTCAGGCATTGCCTGAGCCTGGCCCAGTCGCGCATGGGCCTGGCCGGTTTCGTGACCACGCTCGTGGCCCCGCTGACCACGGCGGTCGGCGAATTCTGGGCACAGGGGCGTTTTGAAGTGTTCGAAGAGCACCTGTACACCGAGGTGCTCACCGGCGTCCTGAGGCAGGCGATCGTCTCGCTCGCCCCTCCTTCCCCGCCGTCCGCGCCCAAGGTGTTGCTGACCACGCTGCCGCAGGAGATGCATGGACTGGGACTGCTCATGGTCGAAGCCCTGCTGGCCCTGGAAGGCTGCAACTGCGTATCGCTGGGCACCCAGACGCCCATCGGCGACGTGGCACAGGCCGCGCGGGCGCATCGCGCCGACATCGTGGGGCTGAGCTTCAGCAGCGCCCACAACGGAGCGATGGCGCAGGCTTGCCTGGGCGAGCTGCGCAGCCACCTGCCGCCGTCCATCGAGTTGTGGGCCGGTGGAGCATGCCCGGCGCTTTATTCCAGCCCGGTCGCGGGCATCACGCCGGTGCGCCATCTCACGGATCTGCAACAGCTGGTCGCCCGATGGCGGCAGACGACAAGAACACCAAGGACATCCGCATGAACTTTCCCGCCCCCCGCCCCGTCTTCACCGCCAGGCGGCGCACCCTGCTGGCAACGGCCCTTGGCGCAGGCCTGCTGGCCAGCGGTTGCGCCAGCATGCGCCCGCCCGGCTCGGTCACGCCCGTCTCACCGTTCGATCTGCAGCGCTACCAGGGCCTGTGGTACGAACTGGCACGGCTGGACCATGGTTTCGAGCGGGGCATGACCGATGTGACCGCCGAGTACACGCCGCAGGCAGACGGCAGCGTGAAGGTGGTGAACCGGGGGTTTTCCGTGCCCCGGGGCCAGTGGCAGCGCGCCGTCGGCAAGGCCCTGTTCACGGGCAAGCCGGACACGGCTTCGCTCAAGGTCTCCTTCTTCGGCCCGTTCTACGGCGGCTACCATGTGGCCGCCCTGGACCCTGACTACCGCTGGGCGCTGGTCCTTGGGCCGGACACGCAGTACTGCTGGATACTGGCCAGGGAGCCCAAACTGCCCCCGCAGACGCTGCAATCCATCGTCGCCAAGGCCGCGGAATTGGGCGTAGATACCGGCGCGCTGATCTGGGTCAGCCATGAGCGCCACCAGGAAGCGCACAGTCAGGAGGCCTTGTGAACGGCGCGCCCCCCGTCGCGGTGATCGGCGCGGGAATGGCAGGTCTGGCATGTGCACAGCTGCTGGCCGAGGCTGGCTGCCGCGTGGATATCTTCGAGAAAAGCCGAGGCCCATCCGGGCGCATGAGCACGCGGCGCGCGCAGGATCCGCAGGGTGCGTGGCAGTGCGATCACGGTGCTCCATCGTTTGCGGCCCAGGACCCGGAGTTTGTGCAGGAGGTGCGCCAGTGGGAGCAGCACGGCGTTGTCGCCACCTGGCGTCCGCGCGCAGTGCGGCTGCAGGGCGCGGACGTGGTGCCCGCAGAGGCAGGCCCCGACCGCTGGGTTGGCGTGCCGCGCATGACCTCTCCCGCAGCGTTTCTTGTCCAGCGGCTTGCACAACAGGGGCATGGCGCACGGCTGCACCTGCAAACCACGGTTCAGCAGTTGCAGTACGAATCTGCCTGCTGGACTGTGCACTGCGCCGAACACGGGCAGATCGGATCGGAATACTGCGCCCTGATGCTGGCAGTGCCTGCACCGCAGGCGGCAGCCTTGCTGGGGCCGGTCTCGCCCTATGCGGCGGCACTGGCTGCCAGCGCGCGCATGCAGCCTTGCTGGGTGGCCATGCTGCGCACCGACGCCCCCCTGCCGCTGGACTGGGATGCGGCAGAAATCACGGATGGCCCGCTGTGCTGGGTGGCACGCGACAGCGCCAAGCCAGGGCGGCAAGGGCCGCAAGTGCCGCAAGGACCTCAGACCTGGGTGCTGCATGCCAGTGCACGGTGGAGTCAGGATCACATCGAGTCGGACGCCGAATCCGTGGCCCGGCAACTGCTGCAGGCATTCGAGGCCCTGGCCGGGCCACTTTCCGGCTCTCTGCCAGGCGGCCTGCGCGTCACTGCCCACCGCTGGCGCTATGCGCTGCCGGCGCCGCACCTGGTCAACCGCTGCTGGTGGGACGCGCCTGCGGGCCTGGGCCTGTGCGGCGACTGGATGTGCGGCGCAGGCGTCGAAGGCGCCTGGCTCAGCGGACGGGCGCTGGCCCGGCGCGCTCTGGCCACGCTGACGCGCTGAACTGCAGGAACGCCCGCGCCATGCACAAGAAGCCCCACCTGCCCACCAAGCTGTGTGCGTGCTGCGGTCTTGCGTTCACATGGCGCAAAAAATGGGCACGTGATTGGGACGAGGTCAAATACTGCTCGCAGCGCTGCCGCAACGCGCGACTGCCGCCTGATCCCACTCCCCCATCTGCAGGCCGTCAGCCAAGGCGCTGACCTCCAAACGGGCCATGCGCCCCGCACACCCTGGGAGCCCTGGATTGCCGCCAGACCGGCCCCATAATGCGCCACCCCATTGCATCAAGGAATTGGCACCTATGTCTTCCGGCGGCTTTCACGTCCACGGCCCACACGATCACGAACTCGAACATGCTGCCCAGGGCGAGCATGGCCAAACCGCCCACCACGGCATCGGCGGCGGCAGTCTGACCAACCAGATCGCCATGTGCACGGCAGTCATCGCCACGGTGGGAGCCATCTTCGCGTACATGGGCGGCGCCACCCAGGCCAATGCCGGGCTGTACAAGAACGACGCAGCCATCAAGAAGACCGAAGCGGCCAACCAGTGGGCCTTCTTCCAGGCCAAGAGCACCAAGCAATCGCTGTCCGAGTTCGCACGTGATCTGGCGACCACGGAGGACAGGCGGGCGGCCTACCAGGCCAAGGTGGAGCGCTACGAAAAGGAAAAGGACGACATCAAGCGCGATGCCGACCGCCTGGAAGCCGAGGCCCGGCAATGGGACGAGAAGTCAGAGATGCAGATGCACCTGCATCACCGCTGGGCGCAGGCCACCACCGCGCTGCAGGTCGCCATTGCCCTTGCAGCCATCGCGCTGCTGACCAAGAAGAAATGGCTGGAATACGCCATGCTCGGCGTGGCAGCGCTAGGCCTTGGCGTGGGCGGGCTGGCCATGCTGCACATCTAGAGCGTGTGGCAAAGCCGCAAAGCCGCATATCCGCCTTGGAAGGCACCTGTGAAGCACTCCCCTGATTCCCCGGCCTTGCCCGCGGCTCAGTCCTCGCTGGGACGGGGGTAGCCTGCCTGTGCCCAGGCTTGCGCAGACGTCCGGGTGAGCTGATGGTCCGGCCTGACTCCCACCTTGGCCAGCTCGCTGCCGTCGGCGGCAGTGGCGGTGAGCGTGGCGCTGGGATTGTCTTCATCGGGCTCGATATCCAGAGAGACGGTCACGCGTGACCCGCTCACCATGATCTGCACATCCTTGTGCAACTGTGCTGCCAGATGCTGCTCATGCCGGCGCATCACCTCGTGCGCCGTCTTCACGAGCGTGTTGAAGGCGGAAACGTCCAGCGGCTTGGGATTTTTCTTGTCGCGACCCATGGTCCACGGGCCGACCAGACTTGGCTCCACCTGGCCGTCCTGGGTCATGGCAACGGCCCAGCCATCGTCGTCTTCATTCTTGATGACGCGGGCCTCCCAGCCGTTGTGATGCCAAAGGCGGTCTTCGAAGATCGAGACGACTTCTTGTTCGAGTTCTGCGGACATGTCCAGACCCTTGTGGAAACTATCGAGCCCGAAATTCTACTGTCCATCCATACAGTTCGCGCACAGGGGGTCTATTGCGCAGGCAGCGGCTGACCGAGCTGCGTCAGGTTGCATCGCCCGCACGTTGCGCCCGCCGCAAATTGCCGCTGGAGCGAAGGGCTTGCGAGTACGATAAGCTTCAAGTCTTGTTGAAGGTCAAGGACCCCTTGCCGAAGGTTGCGCATGAACATTGGTGAACTGAGCAAACGCACAGGCCTGTCCACATCACGCATTCGTTTTTATGAGCAAAGCGGCCTGCTGCAAGCGGCTGAGCGTGGCTTGAATGGCTACCGCAGCTATCCGCCTGAGATGGTGCAGATGCTGGAGCTGATTGCGATGGCGCAAGGCGTGGGCTTCAGCCTGGATGAAATTCGTGCACTCTTGCCGCCCGGCCTGCAAGGCTGGGACCATGAGGCCGTCGTGGGCGCGCTGCGCCAAAAAATTGCCGATATCAAGGCCATGGAGAAAAAGCTGCAAACCAGCAAAAAGCAGTTGCAGGCTTTGTTGTCCGATATTGAAGCGCGGCCAGACAACATGGATTGCCACGACAACGCACGCCGTGTGCTCTCACATGTACTGGCCCAGCAATCCGAATCCCTGGCCTCTGAAGCAGCGGCTGAAGAAAAAATGGGCAAGCTCATGCGCACCGGACACAAGAAGCGGGCAAGCGTGGCATAGGCCTGCGCCAGTTTGGAACGCGGCCCTAGCGCCTTGCCAAAGCCTGCACCACCTGCTTTGCAGTCGCTTTGGCCGACCCCGGGTTTTGCCCGGTGATGAGGCGGCCATCGGCCACCACATACGACATAAAAGGCAGCAAGGCTTTTTGATAGCGCGCACCGCGCATCTTCATTTCCTGCTCCGCGTTGTAGGGCATGGACCGGGCCACTCCGGCCAGGATTTCTTCCGTCCATGAAAAACCCGTGACCCGTTTGCCCGCGACCAGCAAAGAGCCGTCGCTGAGCTGCGTATTGAGCAGGCCGCAGTAGCCGTGGCAAACCGATGCAACGATGCCACTTCGCTCCCAGATGCTGCGTGTGATGCGCTGCAGCCCCGCACTATCGGGAAAATCCCACATCACCGCATGCCCTCCCGTGAAGTAGATGGCATCGAAATCGCTCGCATCGATATCGGCAGGTGCCGCAGTGTTCGCCAGCAGGGCCATGCGCGCGGGATCATCGAGCCAGGCCTTGGCCTAAGCATCGAAGAACGGCCATTGGAGTGCGCGCGGCTCCAGCGGTACGGCGCCACCCAGCGGGCTCACCAGTTGCTGCGAGTACCCTTGCGCAGCAAACACATCCCATGCATGGGTCAGCTCCGACAGCCACAGCCCTGTGGCGTGCGCAGGGTCGTCGTAATGGGCGACATTGGTGACGACATGCAAGACACGTGGCGTACTCATGAAGACTCCTGCGCGATTTGCTTGAGGCCCTGTGCGTAGCTGGTGACAGCAAAGTCGGGAAAGCGGCGCTTGAACTTGGACGAATCAAACACATTGTCGTGTGCGTAGCGTGGCAGCAGTTCACGCAGTTCGCGCACAGGCTTGGAGACCCAGCCAGCAACCACCATGGCCAGGTGGCTCAGTACCTTGTAGCGCGGCTCAACCCCAAAGGTTGCAGCCGCCAGGTTCACAAAGGCCTGATAGGTCAGCCGCTCGTCCCAGCAAGGCAGATGCCAGGTCTGGCCATACGCATCTTGCGCATTGCCAATGGCTGCCATGGCGCGGCTTGCATCGGGCGTCCAGATGAGGGTGCGCAGCTTGTCGTCACGGACCGGCACTTTGGCCTTCTGGCCCGCCTTGAGCGGGCCGATCACCAGGGTGTTGGTGATGCTTTGGGTTTTGCCGGGGCCGTAGAACTCTGGCGCGCGGGCAATGGCGACGGGGATATCGCCGCGCTGCATCTCGGCCAGCACCATCTCGGCCATCAAGGCGCGCACGCGCCCCTTGCGGCCCACCGGAGCAAAGGCGGTTTCCTCGGTCTGCCGCTGCGCGGTTTGCGGGTACATGTAGGTGTTGTCGAAATAGACAAATCTGGCCCCCGCTGCCCGCGTGGCATCGAGCGCGTTGCGCAGCATGGCAGGAAACTGCCTTTCCCATAACTCGGTGTCTGGTGGCAGGCCAGCGGTGAAGTACACGACCTCGCTGCCACGCACGGCCGCCAGGGTTTGCGCGGAATTCATCAGGTCGGCGGACACCAGCTCGTCCGTATCGTTCACCTTGCGCGGCTTGCGGCTGACCAGGCGCAGGTTCTGCGTGTAGTTGCGGTGGAGCTCGCGCGCCAGCTCCACCGCGATCTGGCCATTGGCGCCCAAAATGGTTTGCATATCGATCCTTGCAGCATCTTGTGTGATGAGAGGATATGGAGCTTAAGCTTCAACTTGAGTTGAAGGTCAAGCGGCAAACTACAGATCCCTGATACCAGGTCGAAGACAAACCCGCCGGCTCGCTCAGCGGGTGGACTCTTTGGTCGCTCCGGCACAAATGTTGACGCGACAGGCGTTTTCATTCCAGCGTAGTGTCAAACCGGTGATGGTGCCATCGCATCAACAAGGCACCGAACCGGACCGGGATGAAGCTGATGTTTATTCCGGTCCGCTCACCGGCTCTATTGATTCCTGCTGTCAAGCAGGCGTCAATCAGCAAAGTCAACGCCCCCGCATCCCCATCAAAACCTCAATCGTCACCGTCGTCGCGTCGTCATCCGGCCTTTTGCGGTGCGCGATGCCCAACGCCCTTGACAGTGCTGGCCGCAGGGGCCGCGTGGTGATGCGGGGGTCAGGCTGCGGTGCGCCGGCCTCGTGGGGCAGCAGCGCGGCGCCGTAGCCCGCCGCCACCAGGCTCTTCATTGCGTCGTTGTAGTTCAACTCGATGCGTGCCTGCGGCCGGGCGCCGCCTGCGGCAAACCATTCGGCGGTCTGGCGCGACAGCCGGGTTCCACGGTCGTTGGCGATCAGGGGGCGGGCCGCAAGCCAGGCGGGCGTGATGTGCCGCGGCGGCTTCCAGGCGGCCGGGATGAAGGCCAGCACCGGGTCCTGGCGCCAGGCCTGCACCTGCAGCCCGCGCAGCACGGGCTGCGGCAAGGCAACGATGCCGATGTCCAGGCTGCCGGCGGCCAGGCGCGCCAGGGCTTCCTCGCTGGTCATCACCGCCACTTGCACGTCGATCTCGGGATGCCGGGTGGCCAGGGTTTCCAGTGCCTGGGGCAAGAGGTGCGCGAGTGCGCCAGTGGAGGCGCCCAGGCGCACGCGGCCCCCGCGCGTGGCGATCTGGCGCTGCACGGTCTGCAGGAGATCGTCGGCCTCGGCCAGGAGCTGGCGCGCCTTGTCTATCAGCAGGCTGCCCGCCGATGTGGCGGTGACGCCGGCCGGTGCGCGGTGCAATAGACGAGTTCCCAGACGCTCTTCGAGCTGCGCCACATGCAGCGTCACCGTGGGCGGCGCCAGGTGCAGCACCTTGGCGGCGGCAGCGAATGAGCCCAGGTCGGCCACCGTCAGCAGGGTGCGCAGACGGTCCAGATTGATTTCGCGCATGGTGCGGTATCCCAGGTTGCCAGCAATTCAGGAATCATGAATCCGTAGTTTGTCAGATTCAACTGGCCTGCATGCGACAGGCGCTGCAACATGCGCTCCACACCCAATCGGAGCAACCCATGACCTCTCTTGTTTTCATCGATGGCGACCAAGGCACCACCGGCCTGCAGGTGCGCGAATGGCTGGCGGATCGGACCGACCTGCGCCTGCTGCAGCTGCCGGCCGACCAGCGCAAAAGCACAGCGCACCGTGCCGAGGCGCTCAACGACTGCGACATCGCCTTGCTGTGTCTGCCGGACGAGGCTGCGCGCGAGGCCGTGGCGCTGGTGCGCCGGCCCGGCGTGCGCGTGATCGATGCGAGTTCTGCGCATCGCACCGCGCCGGGCTGGGTCTATGGCCTGCCGGAACTGGAGGCAGGCCAGGCCGAACGCATCGCCCATGCCCGGCGCGTCAGCAATCCCGGCTGCTATCCGACAGGTGCGCTGGCACTGCTCAGGCCCTTGATCGACGCGGGCCTGCTGCCCCCCGACTACCCGCTGGCCATTCACGCGGTATCGGGCTATTCGGGACGGGGCCGCGCAGGACTGCTGGACCATGAGGGCGCTGCCGCCGCGACTGCCGTGCCCCTGCAGGTCTATGGCCTGGGACTGCACCACAAGCACGTGCCCGAGATCCAGCAGCATGCCGGTCTGGCCCATGCGCCGGTGTTCGTGCCGGCCTATGGCCACTACCGGCAAGGCATCGTGCTGACCATCGCCCTGCATCTGCGGCTGCTGCCCGCTGGTGTGACCGCCCGCAGCCTGCACGCTGCGCTGCAGGCGCGGTATCAGGGCCAGCCCTGCATCGAGTTGCAACCCCTGGAGGAGGACGCCGATGCGCAGCGGCTCGATCCGCGCGCACTCAATGGCAGCAACCGGATGCGGCTCGCGGTGTTCGGACAGCCGCAGGAGCAGCAGGTACTGCTGACCGCCGTGTTCGACAACCTGGGCAAGGGCGCCGCCGGCGCGGCGGTGCAGAACCTTGATCTGATGCTCGGGCTGCAGCCACTGCTCCACGGCTCAACGAATCCGTCGCGCATTCCCCTCCCCCTCTGAGCAAAGGGGCATGCGCACCCTGCCGAGCGCGGCGAGCAGGCCGCAGCCTTGCTGCCAGCCAGACCGAAGCGGGTACCGCGCCAGTCGGCCTGAAACCGTGCGGCTCGGCGGCCCGGGCCTGCGGTTTCAGCGGGGCAGCCTGTCGATGGTCTGGATCAGCAACTGGGCCAACCTGTCGCTGGCCGCCTGCGTGCGGTGCACGCCATCCGGGTTCAGGTCTTCGTCACCGCGAAAATCGGCATCCCAGCCGGCGTGCGGTATGCCCTGTTGCGTGGCGATGTCGTGCATCACCGCGTTCAGGGCGTCCAGGTTGTCCGTCCATTCCACGGGAAAGCGCCCCAGCGGCATGCCGGGCAGGCCCGTGAACACGGGAATGGAGCCACATTCCCGGCTGATGCGCACGGCCTCCAGCAGGTCGGCCCGGTACTCGTCTGGCGGGACCAGGCCGAAGCCGTCATTGGCGCCCAGGGCGATGACCGTGACGCGGCTGTTGTGCGGCACGTCGGCAAACGTCAGCATGAGTTTTTGCAGCCGCAGGCCGTTGATGCACCTGTCATCCAGCGTCCACCAGGGGCGTGCCGCCTGGATGCGCTGCACCGGCGTGATGTCCACGCCGTAGCCGTTGAGAATGCTGTCGCCGTTGAGCTCGATGCTCAACGGGCAGCGATAGCCAAACAGCCGGCACAGCAGCTTTTGCAACCAATCCATATCGAACCTCCTGGGGAATGCGGGCATGGACGACACGGCATGTGTCGTTCATCCGATGATCCGCGAGACTCCCTCGCCCGCAGGCACTCCGGGCGCCATGGCTTGGCGTGCAGTGCCCAGGCACATCATCTGAAGGAAGCCAGGGCCGCTATCCCACCATCTCCCGCACCCAGCCCGGCAACTCGATGGCCTTCTGCCTGGGAAAGTCCACCCAGATCACGGTGCCGCCGCCGGCGGCGCAGATGACGCCGGGTTCGGAGATGCGTTCCATGGTTCCCCAGGTCTCGAAGGTGGTGCGGCCGGGGTCGCTGACGTACATCTTGAGCAGCACTTCGTCGGGATAGGCCAGCTGCTGGTGGAAGTTGCAGAACGCATTGACGATGACCGGCCCCTGCCCGCCCGGCGTAGGCGCCATGCCCGCTTCGACCATCCAGTCGATGCGGGCAGTCTCCAGATAGCGGAAATACATGGCGTTGTTGACATGGCCCATGGCGTCCATGTCGCCCCAGCGCACTTTGAATCGCATCTCGTGAACCCATTTTTTATATTCTGGAATCTCTATGCGCATGCCTGCAGTCTCCTTGTTGTAGCGCCACCGCAAGGCACCATGCCCCGCAGCCCCCGGTCACTGTGCAGCAGGGCGGATTCCCGCGCTGTCACCTATCAGCAACGACGGGGTCCACGCACGTCATAGAATCCACCGCATTGCGGCATTTGCGCTGCAGCCGAACGAACGTTCGGTCTGCCGACCATCCTGTTTTTCAATATCCAAGCGAGACACCCCGATGACGAACGAAGAAATCCTGGCCCAGTACGGGCCGCGCGAAGCCATGGAATACGACGTGGTGGTGGTTGGCGGCGGCCCCGGCGGCTTGGCCACGGCCATCCGCCTCAAGCAGCTGGCGGCCGAAAAAGGCCAGGATGTCTCCGTCGTCGTGCTGGAAAAGGGCTCCGAGCCCGGTGCCCACATCCTGTCGGGCGCGATCATGGACCCGCGTGCGCTGACCGAGCTGATCCCTGACTGGAAGGAAAAGGGCGCGCCCCTGACCCAGCCCGTCACCGACGACGCCATGGTCTTCCTGGGTGAGAAATCCGCCCTGCGCACGCCCAACTTCCTGCTGCCGGCCTGCTTCCAGAACCATGGCAACTACATCGTTCGCCTGGGCTACGTGGTCAAGTGGCTGGGCGAGCAGGCCGAGGCACTGGGCGTTGAAATCTTCCCGGGCTTTGCTGCCGCCGAGGTGCTCTACAACGAGGACGGCTCGGTCAAGGGCGTGGCCACCGGCAACATGGGCATCGGCAAGGACGGCGAGCCCACGGGCGAGTTCCAGCTGGGCATGGAGCTGCACGCCAAGTACACGATCTTTGCCGAAGGCTCACGCGGCCACCTGGGCAAGCAGATCATTGCCAAGTACCAGCTGGACGCCGGCAAGGACCCGCAAAGCTACGGCCTGGGCATCAAGGAGCTGTGGGAAATCGACCCGGCACGCCACAAGCCCGGCTTCGTGATGCACACGGCCGGCTGGCCCATGGACAGCAAGACCTACGGCGGCGCCTTCCTCTACCACCTGGACGACAACAAGGTCACGCTGGGCTTCATCACGGGCCTGGACTATGCCAACCCCTACCTGAGCCCCTTCGAGGAATTCCAGCGCTGGAAGACCCATCCCAACATCCGCTACTACCTGGAAGGCGACGAGTCCAAGGGCATCAAGCCGGCCAAGCGCCTGGGCTACGGCGCGCGCGCCATCACGGCCGGCGGCCTGCTGTCCCTGCCCAAGTTCGTGTTCCCGGGCGGCGCGCTCGTGGGCTGCGACGCAGGTTTCCTGAACGTCAGCCGCATCAAGGGCAGCCATGCCGCCATCAAGACCGGCATGCTGGCCGCCGAGGCCGCGTATGACGCCATCGTCGCGGGCCGCCAGGGCGACGAACTGGGCGCCTATGTAGAGGCCTTCGAGAACAGCTGGCTGTACGAAGAGCTGAACAAGTCGCGCAACTTCAAGGCCTGGTTCAAGAAGGGCCTGACCACGGCCACGCTGATGAACGGCATCGAGCAGTTCGTGCTCAAGGGCAACATCCCCTGGACGCTGCACCGCGACAAGCCCGACCACGCCTACCTGAAGCCTGCTGCCGAGTGCAAGCCCATCGACTACCCCAAGCCCGATGGCAAGCTGACCTTCGACCGACTGTCCAGCGTCTTCATCAGCAACACCAACCACGCCGAAGACCAGCCCGCCCACCTGACGCTCAAGGACGCCTCGGTGCCCGTGGCCATCAACCTGGCCAAGTACGCAGGCCCCGAGCAGCGCTACTGCCCGGCCGGCGTCTATGAGTTCGTGGACGACACGGCCCAGGGCGGCAAGCGCCTGCAGATCAACGCCCAGAACTGCGTGCACTGCAAGACCTGCGACATCAAGGACCCCACGCAGAACATCGTCTGGGTCACGCCCGAAGGCGGCGGCGGGCCGAACTACGCGGGCATGTGATCCGCACGCCACACCGGCCCTCCTCTGAAGCCTGCCCAAGCCTGCTTGTGCAGGCTTTTTCTTTGAGCGCCGTCAAAGCCATGCAGGCCCAGAAAGCATAGAAGGCCATCCGAAAGGCGCTTGCACGCAATAAAAATGCACGACAAAGCCAAAAACAAGCCCCTGAAGACGCAAACCTGCACCGCCAAACCTATCCAACACGCATGAAAAAGTTGCACCTAGGGCATTCCCCGCAGATTTCATGCCAATTTTTAGATACAAACCTATAGGTGAAAACCGGGTCGTCCAAACGCCAAGGCGTACAGGGCGGCTGCAGTAGACTTTGCCGCGAAGCGCCGCGACCGTCCTGTGCGGCCTTCTGCTGAGCAAACAGGAACAAACACAAGCACGTTGGAGATACACGTATGAAGCACTTGTCTTGGGCGCCCCTGGGCGCGCTGGCCCTGGCAATTTCCGCCATCGCGGGCGGCGCCCACGCCGCTGACGAGAAGTCGGTCGCAGTGACCGCCATCGTCGAGCACCCTGCACTCGACGCCGTGCGCGACGGCGTGCAGGCCGCGCTCAAGGAAGCTGGCTACGAAGCCGGCAAGAATCTCAAGTGGCAGTACCAGAGTGCCCAGGGCAACACCGGCACGGCCGCGCAGATCGCACGCAAGTTCGTGGGCGACAAGCCTGACGCCATCGTGGCCATCGCCACGCCCTCGGCCCAGGCCGTGGTCGCATCGACCAAGACCGTGCCCGTGGTGTTCTCCGCCGTGACCGACCCTGTGGCCGCCAAGCTGGTGCCCAGCTGGGAGCCGTCCAAGAACAACGTGACCGGCGTGTCCGACCTGCTGGCCCTGGACAAGCAGATGGATCTGGTCAAGCAGGTCGTGCCCAACGCCAAGCGCGTGGGCATGGTCTACAACCCCGGCGAGGCCAACTCCGCCGTGGTGGTCAAGGAACTCAAGGCCCTGCTGCCCAAGCTGGGCATGACCCTGGTGGAAGCCGCCGCACCCCGTTCCGTGGACGTCAGCAGCGCCGCGCGCAGCCTGGTCGGCAAGGTCGACGTGATCTATACCAACACCGACAACAACGTGGTCTCGGCCTACGAGTCGCTGGTCAAGGTCGGCCAGGACGCCAAGATCCCGCTGGTGGCCTCGGACACCGACTCCGTCAAGCGCGGCGCCGTGGCTGCCCTGGGCATCAACTACCGCGATCTGGGCGAGCAGACCGGCCGCATGGTGGTGCGCATCCTCAAGGGCGAAAAGCCCGGCGACATGAAGACCGAAGTCAGCACCAAGATGGAGCTGTTCGTGAATCCCGGCGCCGCCGAGAAGCAGGGTGTCAAGCTGTCCGACGCGCTGGTCAAGTCGGCCGCCCAGGTGATCAAGTAATACCCGGGGTTTGCCTGCCCGGGACCAACCCGGGCAGTGCGCCCACGGTGGCAGGCGCCATGGCAACATGGCCCTGCCCTTTTTTTAAGTCGTTTTCTGTCCCACGCGCCTGTCGCTCCTCCTATGTCTCTTTTCTCATTGCTCGGTGCCGTCGAGATCGGCCTGATCTTCAGCCTGGTGGCGCTGGGCGTCTTCATCTCGTTCAGATTGCTGCGCTTTCCCGACCTCACGGTGGACGGCAGCTTTCCGCTGGGCGGCGCCGTCTGCGCCATCCTGATTTCCACGGGCACCAATCCCTGGCTGGCCACGCTGGCCGGCACGGCCGCAGGCGCCGTCGCGGGCCTGATCACGGGCTGGCTCAATGTGCGCCTGAAGATCATGGATCTGCTGGCCTCCATCCTGATGATGATCGGCCTGTATTCGGTCAACCTGCGCATCATGGGCGGCCCCAACGTGCCGCTGATCAACGAGACCACGCTGTTCACCCTGCTGCAGCCCGACAGCGTGGCTGACTATGTGATGCGCCCGCTGATCCTGTTCGTCATCGTCGTGCTCGCCAAGCTGGGCCTGGACTGGTTCTTCGCCACCGAGCGGGGCCTGGCCATCCGCGCCACGGGCTCCAACGCCCGCATGGCACGCTCGCAGGGCGTGAACACCGGCGCCATGATCCTGCTGGGCATGGCGATCTCCAACGGCCTGGTCGGCCTGGCCGGCGCGCTGTTCGTGCAGACCCAGGGCGGCTCGGACATTTCCATGGGCATCGGCACCATCGTCATCGGCCTGGCTGCCGTGATCGTGGGCGAGTCCATCCTGCCCTCGCGCCGCATCGTCTGGGCCACGCTGGCCGTGGTGGTGGGTGCCATCGTCTACCGCTTCTTCATCGCAGCGGCCCTCAACAGCGATTTCATCGGCCTCAAGGCCCAGGATCTGAACCTCGTCACCGCCCTGCTGGTGACCGTCGCCCTGGTGATCCCCCAACTGAAGCGCAAGTTTGCACAAAGGAAATGACACCCCCTGAGCGGCTATGCCGCTTCCCCCTCTCTACTCGCTGCGCGAGGGAGGGGAACGACGCCATCGCTGCGGGGCGGCCCTTGCTAGGCGTCCCTGAGTTTGGACAGCGTCAGTTCAAGCACCACGCCTTGAGCGACTGAACGAAGAAATACCGGAGATTGCACTCATGCTGAGCGCACAACAACTCGAAATCACCTTCAACCCCGGCACGCCCATCGAAACGCGGGCGCTGCGCGGCATGTCGCTGGACATTCCCGACGGCCAGTTCGTCACCGTCATCGGCTCCAACGGCGCCGGCAAGTCCACCTTCCTGAACGCCGTCTCGGGCGACCTGTCCGTGGACAAGGGCCGCATCGAGATCGCCGGCCAGGACATGACGCGCCTGCCCGTGTGGGCACGTTCCGAACGCGTGGCCCGTGTCTTCCAGGACCCCATGGCGGGCACCTGCGAGGACCTGACCATCGAGGAAAACATGGCCCTGGCCCAGCGCCGCGGCACCTTCCGCCGCCTGAGCCGCGCCGTCAAGGCCGAGATGCGCGACAACTTCCGCGAGCGCCTGTCCATCCTGGGCCTGGGCCTGGAAAACCGCCTGACCGACCGCATCGGCCTGCTCTCTGGCGGCCAGCGCCAGGCCGTGAGCCTGCTGATGGCGGCGCTGCAGCCTTCGCGCATCCTGCTGCTGGACGAGCACACCGCCGCGCTCGACCCGCGCACGGCCGACTTCGTGCTGCAGCTGACGGCGCGCATCGTCTCCGAGGCCAAGCTCACCACCATGATGGTCACCCACAGCATGCGCCAGGCGCTGGACGTGGGCGAGCGCACGGTGATGCTGCACCAGGGCCAGGTCGTGCTGGACGTCAGCGGCGAGGAGCGTGCCCGCATGGACGTGCCAGACCTGCTGCACATGTTCGAGAAGGTACGCGGCGAAAAGCTGGCCGACGACGCACTGCTGCTCGGCTGAGCGCCCCGCACTTCCGGGAACAAGGGGCGCTGCGGCGCCCCTTGTTCATGGGATGGCTAAGGGCTGGCTATACCCACATATCGTTGGGCGCCGTCCTCTCGCCGCCTTCCTCCCCGGTGTTCAGCACGCCGCGCGGCTCGATCAGCATGAGGCGGGCTTCCCGCTCGGCGCTGGGCCTGTGCTCCGTGCCTTTGGGGACCACGTAGAGCTCGCCCTGGCGCAGCAGCACATGGCCATCACGGAAGTCGATGCGCAGCTCGCCGTCCAGCACCAGGAAGGCTTCATCCGTGTCGGCATGCGAGTGCCAGATGAACTCGCCCTGCACGCGCACGATCTTGAACTGGTAGTCGTTCATCTCGGCGACGACGCGGGGGCTCCACTGGCCGGTGAAGTGGCTGAATTTCTCGGGGAAGTTGATGGCCTCGCAGGGGCGGTTTCCAACGGGGAACGTCATGGGCAGACCTTATGAAAGCGTGTGAAGCCTCCATGCTAGGAAGCGCCATCCCTGCGGTCTTGCACGATCGTGCAGCTCAGGCCGCGCCCAGGCGCCTGAGCCAGCGTGCGGGCGGCACGCCATAGGCCATGGCGAACTGGCGCGCCATGTGGCTCTGGTCGAAGAAGCCGGCCTGCAGTGCAGCATCGGCCACGGGCTGCCCGGCCAGCAGCAGGCGCCGCACGGTGTCCAGCCGGCGCATGGTCAGGTAGCGGTAGGGGCTGGTGCCGTAGAGCGCGCGGAAGTCACGGCACAGCCGCCAGCGGTCCAGGCCACTGGCCCGAGCCAAGTCCTCCAGGGTCACGCCCTGCTCCAGCGCGTCGTGGATGCAGGCGCGGGCGCGCTCCACGGCCCCCAGGTCCGGCAGGCGCCGGACGTTGCGCCGGCCCGCCACGGCGTCCAGCGCCCATGCCAGGTCGTAGATGGCGTCGTCGCGCGCCAGCGGCTCCAGGTCTTCATCCAGGCCCTGCAGCAGCGGCAGCAGCGCGGCCTTGAGCCGCGGATCGGCAGACAGCCCGCCCTCCACAAAGGGCAAGGGCCTGCCGCCCAGCACCTGCTGGATCAGGGCCGGCTCCACATAGACCATGCGGTAGCGAAAACCTGCGTCGGTGCCCGCGTGGCCGTCATGCAATTCATCGGGATGCAGCACCATGGCACCGCCCGGCAGGCTGCGCCGCTGGCTGCGGCGGTAGGCAAAGCTTTGCACGCCGGACAGCGTCAGGCCCAGTGCATAGGTGTCGTGCCTGTGGGGCGCATAGCCGTGCCC
>NZ_JAELTK010000089.1:0-22970 GCF_016428765.1 Delftia sp. ASV31 | reverse complement strand
CACTGCGCATTGACGAAAAGCGTGTGCGCTATTTCCTGCGCCACGCCAGGCCCAGCAGCCAGTTCAATTACGCGCGTGCCTATGAAACCGGTAGTTGCAGCGCCAGTGCCGTCGTGCGCTTCAAGGGTGGCCGCGAATTCCGGCTGGCCATCGATGACGGCACCGGCTGGGGAACCACAGAGAGCAAACGCTCCGTGTCCTACCTCTATTGCGAAGCCTGCACTGATCTGCTGGAGCCGGACTTCGACTTCAAGGAGCCAGCGTCCCCATGACATCTGCGCCTTTCCACGGCTTTGACCGTTTCCACACGGCCTCTTGCGCCCTCAGCCCTTCGGTCCGCCGCAAGGCGGGACTCCAGGCTTTTTACTTCTGCGACCTATTTTTTTCTTGAAAGGAACACCCGCATGTCGCTCACCAAAACCGGCAAGAGTGGTCAGAAATTCATCGCGCGCAACCGTGCGCCGCGCGTGCAGATCGAGTACGACGTCGAGATCTACGGCTCGGAAAAGAAGGTGCAGATCCCCTTCGTGATGGGCGTGCTGGCCGATCTGTCGGGCAAGCCCGTCGATCCGCTGCCCGAAATCGCCGACCGCAAGTTTCTGGAAATCGACATCGACAACTTCGATGCGCGCATGAAGTCCATCAAGCCCCGCGTCGCCTTCCAGGTGGACAACACGCTGACGGGCGAGGGCAAGCTCAACATCGACCTGAGCTTCGAGAGCATGGAGGACTTCTCCCCCGCCGCCATCGCGCGGCGCGTGGGCGCGCTCAACTCGCTGCTGGAGGCCCGCACCCAGCTGCACAACCTGCTGTCCTACATGGACGGCAAGCAGGGCGCCGAGGAGCTGATCGGCAAGGTGCTCAAGGACCCTGCGCTGCTCAAGTCGCTGGCCGCCGCGCCCAACATCACTGCTCCGCAGGCCTTGGGCCCTGCATCCGAGGCTTGAGGCAGCACATCAGGAAGGCAAGCACGTCATGAATACCGCAACCCAACTCGAACAATCGACCCAGGCGCTGGCCGGCAGCGAATTCGGCAGCCTGCTGCAAAAGGAATTCAAGCCCAAGACCGACCAGGCCCGCGAAGCCGTGGAAGCGGCCGTGCAGACGCTGGCCCAGCAGGCCCTGGGTTCGGCGATCACGCTGTCCAACGATGCCTACCAGACGGTGCAGGCCATCATTGCCGAGATCGACCGCAAGCTGTCCGAGCAGATCAACCGCATCATCCACCACGACGACTACCAGAAGCTCGAAGGCGCCTGGCGCGGTCTGCACCACCTGGTGACCAACACCGAGGTGGACGAGATGCTCAAGATCCGCGTCATGAACATCTCCAAGAAGGAGCTGCACCGCAACATGCGCCGCTTCAAGGGCGTGGGCTGGGACCAGAGCCCCGTCTTCAAGAAGGTGTACGAAGAGGAGTACGGCCAGTTCGGCGGCGAGCCCTTCGGCTGCCTGGTGGGCGACTACCACTTCGACCACAGCCCGCCGGACGTGGAGCTGCTCGGTGAAATGGCCAAGGTGGCCGCAGCGGCCCACTGCCCCTTCATCTCGGGCGCGGCGCCTGCCATCATGCAGATGGAATCCTGGCAGGAGCTGGCCAACCCGCGCGACCTGACCAAGATCTTCACCAACACCGAGTACGCCGCCTGGCGCAGCCTGCGCGAGTCCGACGACGCCAAGTACATCGGCCTGGCCATGCCCCGCTTCCTGGCACGCCTGCCCTACGGCGCGCGCACCAACCCGGTCGATGAATTCGATTTCGAGGAAGAAACCGACAGCGGCGACCACGGCAAGTACTGCTGGGCCAACTCGGCCTACGCCATGGCGGTCAACATCAACCGCTCGTTCAAGTACTACGGCTGGTGCACCTCCATCCGCGGCGTGGAATCGGGCGGCGCGGTGGACAACCTGCCGGCCCACACCTTCCCCACCGACGATGGCGGCGTGGACATGAAGTGCCCCACGGAAATCGCCATCAGCGACCGCCGCGAGGCAGAGCTCGCCAAGAACGGCTTCATGCCCCTGGTGCACCGCAAGAACTCGGACGTGGCCGCCTTCATCGGCGCCCAGTCGCTGGCCAAGCCCGCCGAGTACTACGACTCCGACGCCACGGCCAACGCCAACCTGTCGGCGCGCCTGCCCTACATGTTCGCCTGCTGCCGCTTCGCGCACTACCTCAAGTGCATCGTGCGCGACAAGATCGGCTCCTTCCGCGAGCGCACCGACATGGAGCGCTGGCTCAACGACTGGATCATGAACTACGTGGACGGCGACCCGGCCAACTCCTCGCAGGAGACCAAGGCCCGCAAGCCCCTGGCCGCCGCCGAGGTGCAGGTGCAGGAAGTCGAGGGCAACCCCGGCTACTACACCTCCAAGTTCTTCCTGCGCCCCCACTACCAGCTGGAAGGCCTGACCGTGTCGCTGCGCCTGGTGTCCAAGCTGCCTTCCGTGAAGCAGGGCGCGAAGTAGGACTGCCCGCCCACCTGGCTCCTGGTGCCGACACGCTCGCACCAGGGCCAGGCCCCATAACAAGAAACAGGCCTGGAGAAGCTTTCCCCTCCAGGACTCAATTCAGAGAGGCTTTTCATGCCCTGGAATGTAGACAACGCCGTCGCCACCCTGCAGACCAATGCCCGCGCCAGTTCGGCCGGCTACTGCGCGCGCTATGTGCGCGATGCGATCGGCGCTGGCGGCATCGCACTGCAGCGCACGCGCGATGCCAAGGACTACGGCACCAGCCTGGTGGCCGCCGGCTTCACACGCTACGACGCCATGCCCGAAGGTGGCTACAAGAAAGGCGATGTGGCCGTGATGGAGGGCTTCACCTCATCGCCCGCTGGCCACATGCAGATGTTCGACGGAAGCGTCTGGATCTCGGACTTCAAGCAGAACGGCTTCTGGGCAGGGCCCGGCTACCGCACCCACAAGCCCGCTTTCAAGATCTACCGCCATCCCTGATGAGCCCATTGAGCCACGCCATGAACGCCTGTTCCAAAGCTTTCTTCACCCTGCTGCTGGCCGGTACGGCCTGCGCCACGGTGCAAGCCGCCCCTGCCACGGCAGCGGACATCACCACCCTGTTCACCGACGCCCTGCATTGCCGCATCGAGTTTCCCGACGGCCGCGACGAAGCGCTCGCCCAGCGCCTGCGCGCGCAGGGCGTGACCGTGGTGGACCGCGCGCCCGGCGAAAGCCTGGACCTGCTTTATCTGTTTGCCACGCCGTTGGAGATTGATGGCACACAGGTGTCCTCCATCACCGTGCGCGGCGGCAGCGGCAGCATTGTCGCGGCGCGCGCCACGGGCAGCCTGCAGGCGCTGGTCCAGCGCACCAAGGCCCGGCCGCAGGCGCGCAGCAGCTGGAACCTGGAAGGTTTCGGCGAACTGCCCGCCCAGTACGCACGCGCCATGCCGCTCAGAAAGGGCCTGGACGAGACGCCACCGCGCATCGTCATCGGCCATGTGGCCGGCGAGGCGCCCGACGCCGTGCGCTGGGGCTGCCGCTCCTACGACGACTGACCGGGGCGCAGCCGCACCCCGCCCCTCTCTTTTTCCTGCGTTTTCACCATGCCCCTGCCCAGCTTCACCTCACAGCTTTCCCTGGACGAGCAACTCAAGGCCCTGAAGGACCAGATCCGCCAGGCCCCGGCCTCGGCGCCCCTGCGCGTCTACTACTTCCAGCTGCTTTGCGTGCTGGGCGAATGGCAAAAGGCGCTGGAGCAGCTGCAGCTGTGCGCCCAGCTCGACCCGTCGTGCGAGCCCATGGCGCGCGCCTACCGCGAGGCCATCCGCTGCGAAGTGCTGCGCGCCGAGGTCTTCGCCGGCAAGAAGAAGCCCTTTCTCATGGGCGAGCCCGCGCAATGGCTGGCCTGCCTGATCGACGCCCTGGCCCATGAAGGAGCAGCTGCCCAGGACCTGCGCGCCCGCGCCCTGGACGAGGCGCCCGCCACCGCAGGCCACATGGGCGAGCACCGCTTCGAATGGCTGGCCGACAGCGATACCCGCCTCGGCCCCGTCTGCGAGCTGCTGGCGCACGGCAGCTACTACTGGCTGCCCTTCGACGCCATTGCACAGATCGGCTTCGAGCCCGTGCAGGACCTGCGCGACCTGATCTGGCTGCCCTGCGAGGTCACGCTGCGCGAGGGCGGCGCGCTGCAGGGCTTCATGCCTGCGCGCTATCCGCTGGCGCCCGGCGATGACGACGCCGTCCGCATGTCGCGCCGCACGCAGTGGAGCCCGCTGGACACAGGCTCCTCCGATCCTGACGAATCCTCGGGCCACGTGGCCGGCCACGGCCAGCGCACCTGGGTCACCGACTCCGAGGACTTTCCCATGCTGCAGGTGCGCCAGCTGGCGCTGGAAACCGCCACGCGATGACGGAGCAGGCCATGCACGGAACAGTCGCCCCCGCGTCCCCGCAAGCCCTGCGCTGCCCGTTCTTGCTGCTGGCTGCCTTGCTGTGTCTGGGCCCGTGGCCTGCATCGGCCTCCAGCCACGGCCCGGCCAATGCCCTGCGCTGCGGCTGGTTCGACAACCCCACGCCCGCCAATGCCTCGTTGACCGATCGCGATACCGACTGGACCGTTGGCGTGCAGGGCGGCCACCAGGCCCAGGGCGACTGGCCCCGCTTTGCAGACCGTGACTGGGTGCGTACCGGCCATGGCAGCCACGGCTATGGCTGCGCCTGCATGAAGGTGTCCACCGATGACAAGGAGCAGGTCGTTCAGATCTTCTCTGCCCGTTCGCGCCCTCTTTCCGCCTGCCGCCAAGACCCGGCTTTGAAGGCGAAGGAGCCCGTGAACCCCCTGGCGGCTGCCCGGCCGGCCGGTTCCTGAAGAAACAAGCCATGCGCCCCAGTCCCCTCAACCCCATGCCCACGCTGCGCACGCGCCAGAACCAGGCGACCGCAGCCAAGGACCGGCTGCAGCCCGCCCTGCTGGACCGGCTGACCGACCATGAGCCCCATCTGCGCACCGAGCGGCCCGACGCGGTCTTCGTGAACGAATCCCGCCTGCGCGAGGCCCTGCTGCGCGACCTGGGCTGGCTGCTCAATGCGCGCGATGCCTGGGACCACGTGGAGATGGAGGGGCTGGAGCATGTGCAGCGCTCGGTCATCAACTACGGCATGCCGCCGCTGGCCGGCCAGCTGCTGTCCGAGCTGGACTGGAGCCATGTGGAGCGCAGCATCCGCGAAAGCATCCTGGCCTTCGAGCCGCGCATCCTGCCCAAGACGCTGGCCGTGACGCTGCTGGCCTCCACCGAGCAGCTCAACCACCACAACACGCTGCAGTTCGAGATCCGCTGCCAGTTCTGGTCCATGCCCTATCCGCTGGAGCTGCTGCTCAAGACCAGCCTGGACCTGGAGACCGGCCAGGTCTCGCTGCAAAACCTCAGGGCCTGAGCCCGGACGCCGCCACCCACACCATGAATCCCCGCCTCGTCGAGTACTACAACCGCGAACTGGCCTATCTGCGCGAGCTGGGCGCCGAGTTCGCCGCCGCCTTCCCCAAGGTGGCGGGCCGCCTTTCCCTGCACGACACCGATGTGGCCGACCCCTATGTGGAGCGCCTCCTGGAAGGCTTCAGCTTTCTGAGCGCGCGCATCCAGCTGAAGATGGATGCGGAGTTTCCGCGCCTGTCCCAGCGCATGATGGAAATGGTCTGCCCCCACTACCTGGCGCCCACGCCATCCATGGTGGTGGTACAGCTCAAGCCCAGCGCCAAGGAAGGCAACCTCGTGGACGGCTTCACCCTGCCCTCTGGCAGCGTGCTGCGCACCCACAAGTCACAGGAAGAGCAGACCATCTGCGAATTCCGCACCGGCGGGCCGCTGACGCTGTGGCCGCTGGAGATACGCCAGGCGCGCCTGGGCGGCCCGGCGCTGGACCTGCCCCATGCCCTGGTACCCCAGCTGGGCGAGGCCGGCGGCCACCTGCGCCTGCAGCTGGCCACGCTGGACGCCTCGCAGTGCATGCAGCTGGCGATGGACCAGCTGTGGGTCTACATCCATGCGGGCGATGTCGTCGCCTCCCACCTGCAGGAACTCATCCACACGCAGACGCTGGCCATCGTTGTCCACCACCCGCAGGACCCGCGCCAGGTCTGGGACGTGCTGCAGCCCGATGCACTGCGCGCCGAAGGCCATGACAGCGAGCAGGCGCTGATTCCCTATTCGCACCGCGCCTTCCAGGGCCACCGTCTGCTGCACGAGTACTTTGCGTTTCCCGCACGGCAGCGGTTCTTCTCGATCAACGGCCTGTCGCGCAGCATGCGCCGCATTGCCCATGACGGCGTGGGCATCACCGTGCTGCTGCGCCGCGCCGCGCCCACGCTGGAGCCGCAGATCGACGCGGCCAAGCTGCTGATGCACTGCATTCCGGCCATCAACCTGTTCGAGTACACGGCGGACCGCCTGCATGTGGCCTCCAACGTGCACGAGTACCACGTCATTCCCGACCGCACGCGGCCGCTGGACTTCGAGGTCTACGGCGTGCAGGCCGTCACCGGCCACCACGAAGGCAAGACCCAGGACCGCGAATTCGCGCCGCTGTACGCATCCACGCACGGCCTGCACTCCACCGAGCAGGCCTACTTCACCACGCGGCGCGAGCCCCGGCTGTTTTCCGAGCGCAGCCTGCGCAGCGGCCCGCGCACGCAGTACCTGGGCTCGGAAGTCTTCATCTCCCTGGTGGACCAGCGCGAGGCCCCGTTCTCCGACGACCTCAAGCAGCTGTCCATGCACACCCTGTGCACCAACCGCGATCTGCCCCTGCTCATGCGCGTCAACCAGCCGGGCGGCGACTTTGCGCTGCAGGAATCGGCGCCCGTGGAATGGGCCCGCGCCATCGCCGGCCCCAGCGCGCCCATCCCCGCCGTGGCCGACGGAGGCCTGACCTGGCGATTGATCTCCCACCTGAGCCTGAACTACCTGGCCATGACCGATCTGTCCGACGAGGAAGGCGCGGCCACGCTGCAGGAGCTGCTGCGCCTGTACCTGGACCTGGGCAACCACCAGCTGGCCGGGCAGATCGCCGCCATCCAGGGCATGCGCATCGAACCCATCACGCGCCGCCTGCCCCAGCACCGCCAGCTGGTCTACGGCCGCGGCGTGGGCGTACACCTGAGCGTGGACGAGCCGGCCATGGCTGGCGTCAGCCCCTGGCCCCTGTCCAATGTGCTGGAGCGATTCTTCGCCCGCCATGTGGGCGTCAACAGCTTCACCGAGCTGCAGCTGCACTCGCGCCAGCGCGGTCCCGTCGCGCGCTGGACTCCGCGCCCCGGACAAAGGCCCGGCATATGAGCAACGCCGCCCACGCCTCCCTGCCCGAACCGGAACACCCCCAGTCTGCGGCTCCGGCTCCGGCTCCGGCTCCGGCGCCCGCGCGTGCGCCCGTGCAGGCCACCGGGCCCGAAGACGCCCGGGCGCGCCTGTTCTGGCAGCGCCTGAGCGCCAAGCCCTACCAGTTCGACCTGATGCACAGCCTGCGCTACCTGCAGGCACGCCATCCCGCGCTGCCGCGCCTGGGCCAGGCCACGCGCCCCAAGGACGAGCCGCTGCGCCTGGGCCAGGACCCGTCGCTGGCCTTCGCCCCCGCCACCATTGCCGAAATCCTGCCCTCGCGCGCCGGCGAGCCCGAGCGCATGACGGTCTGGAACTTCGGCCTCTACGGCCCCAACGGCCCGCTGCCCACGCACATCACCGAATACGTGCGCGAGCGCCTGCGCCAGCATGACGACGCCACGCTGGCACGCTTTTCCGACATCTTTCACCACCGCATGCTGCTGCTGCTGTTCCGCGCCTGGTCGGACGCACAGCCCACCGCATCGCTGGACCGCCCGGGCGAAGACCCCTTTGGCCGCTACATAGACAGTTTCATAGGCGCCGGCCTGCCCAGCCAGCGCGCGCGCGACGACGTGCCAGACCACGCCAAGCGCTTCATGGCCGGCCATCTGACCCGCTGGACGCGCAACCCCGAAGGACTGTGCCAGGCCCTGTCGCACTACTTCCAGATTCCGGTGAAGCTGGAAGAAAACTGCCTGCACCACCTGGAGCTGGAGCCCGAGCAGCAGACCCGGCTGCAGGGCCGCCCCTGCAACTCGCGTCTGGGCGTGGACGCCGTCGTGGGCTCGCGCGTGCCCGATGCGCAAAGCAAGTTCCGCCTGGTGCTCGGCCCGCTGGGTCTGGAGCAATACCGGCAGCTGCTGCCCCAGGCCGCACTGTTCCAGACCCTGGTGGACTGGGTTCGCAACTACCTGGGCATCGAATTCGCCTGGGACTACGTGCTGGTGCTGCGCCGCCAGGAAGTACCTGCAGCCCGGCTGGGCAGCAGCACCCAGCTGGGCTGGACCACCTGGCTCACCCACGCCGAGCCCGCCCAGGACGCGCGCGACTTCCGCCTGGACCCCGAAGCCTGGCTGCGCCAGCGCCGCCAGCCCGTGCGCGGCCGGCGCCCGGGCCCCAGCCCTCGAACCACTGAATCACCGAACCACTGAATCACCACTTCCCTGCTCGCACACATGCCCACCGTACAGATCAAGTTCCCGCACAACGCCCCGGTCCCTTCCACGCTGACGCTGGTCGAAGGCAACCGCCTGCGCGTCAAGATCGAGGCCGTCGCAAAGACCTACAAGCTGGGCGCCAGGATCGATGCGCCCAGCATTCTTGCGGCCCAGCCCCCCGTACACAACGCCCGCGCCGACAGCTGGCAATTCGACTTCGTGGCGCAGCAGCCCGGGCTCACCAAGCTCAGCATCGTGGCGGTGCAGGGAGCCGGGCTCAGCGTCATGCCCGCAGCCATCACCGTGCAGGTGGAGAAAAGCATTTCGCTGCCTGCGGAGAGCACGACGGAGGGGATGCTGGCAAGGCTGTTCCTGGCGGAAAGCGTCTCGCCGGGCGACACCTCACTGGCCTGGAATCTCGACAACGTGAAAACCGGAATGCAATGGATGCGCCGAGTCATCGAAAACCGCTTGAAAAGCGGAAAGCCTGAAGACTTCATGGCCCGCGGTGCCACCAGCGTCGAGGACATCGTCATGGCGGATGACCGGGGATCGGTCCAATTCCATGGCTTCAACGTCTATCCGAAGCTGGGTCCCGACATTGCCAAGAACCTCCGCGACTATGTGGACAACGCCAACAACGGCCTGCATCCCAAACGCAAGGCCTATCTGGACTTTGTGCAGGCGGCCCTGGACGTTGCCACCGGCGCGGTGCCGCCAGACCCAACCCCCACAGGCCTGTTCGCCTGGAGAACTGCGAAATCCAGCTCTCCCGGTGCCGACTTCATTCAGCACGCCGCGCTGGCTAGAAATATGTTCTACACACATGCCCGGCTGCGCAAACGCGACTGATCCCCAAAAACATCGAAAACCAAGGAGGCCACTCCATGTCACCAACCCATACTGGATCAAGCACGTTGAAACCGTATCGCCATTTCCCAATGGCCAGCCTTGCCACTGCCATTGCAGTGAGCGCCTGCTTGATGGGTGCCCAAGCCTCCGAATCATCGCAGCCACCAGCACCGCCGGCTGAAATCAGCAGCCAGCAAACCGAGCCGACGGCTGCCGACTACTCTCGGCCTGCGCAGGAAAGAGTCGCGTCCATGACTGCGCTGCGGCAATACCTGAAGTTCAAGGATGAAGTCTGGGAAACCCAAAGAGCCCGCCAGAGCAATACCTTTTGCTTCGTGCAGCAGCGTCCCGACCATCCGTCCGATCCCGAACCGAACGTGTGGATGGTCTGGCTCAATGGCGGCGAGATCGTCAATATGGGCTGGCATCTCTATTCGCCCAAAACGCTGACGAAAGAAGACGCCAAAGCGGATGGTGAAAGCCTGGCAAGAATGAAATCCATCAAGCTCGCGACAGACGTGCGGGAAACGGCCCAGGAAATCTACGGTAGCAGCTTCCTCGTCGAACGCGCCTGGGTGAACAGACTGCTGGCGCAGTGCAAGGCCAAGGGCCGCACCATCAAAGTGGCTCCTGCCCGATAGCCGCATGCCGCATATCGGACGCAACCGCTTTCCCGGGCCATGCCGTTTCAGGCAAGGCCATCGCCTGCTCGCAAGGTGTCTGCTGGCCACCCTGGCGGGATTGGCTCTGCCTTTGCTGGCAGCGCCGGAAAGCGGGCGGGCCTCCGATTTCTCGCGTCCGGCGCAATCCCTGATTCCTTCTCCAGCCGCCCTGCGTATCCATTTGAAGAGCCGCCAGGCATCGACTGGCCACGGAAAGCCTGCAGCCCTCCAGCGCTTTTGCTTCGTGCAACAGCACAACCGCAGCGCAGTCCCTGCGCGATCGTCGGTCTGGATGGTCTGGCTCGAAGGTGGCCAGATCGCCAACCTGGGGCAGCGCCGCTTCACCGCCAAACCGTCGCCGGATGAAGCGCAATGGGATGGCGATGCCTTGTCTGAAGCCAAGACCATCCACCTCGCCACCGACGTCCGTGAAACGGCGCAGGAAATCACCGGCAGCAGCTTCCTCGTCGAACGCGCCTGGGTCGACCGGCTGCTGGCGCAGTGCCAGGCCAAGGGCCGCATGGTCGAAGTCCGTCCCCGCCCCTAGCCGGCATGCCCGGCCCCCATTCATCCACTCTTTTTCCGCACCCAAGACCCATGACAGAAATCAGCCGCCAATCCCTCTTCGGCAAGCTCAACCCGCTGCTGTTCAAGTCGCTGGAAGGCGCCACCGTGTTCTGCAAGCTGCGCGGCAATCCCTATGTGGAGCTGGTGCACTGGCTGCACCAGCTGCTGCAGGAAAACGATTGCGACCTGATCCGCATCCTGCGCCACTTCGACATCGCCTCCGACCGCCTGGCCGCCGATGTGCTGCGCCGCCTGGACCAGCTGCCGCGGGGCGCCACCTCGATCAGCGACTTCTCCGAGCACATAGAGACCGCCATCGAGCGCGGCTGGGTCTATGCCACGCTGATGTTCAACGACAGCCAGATCCGCAGCGCCTATCTGCTGTCGGGCATGGTGCGCACGCGCTCGCTGGCCAATGAGCTGCGCTCCATCTCGCGCGAATTCGACAAGATCTCCGAGCCCGCGCTCAGCGATGCCTTCGCCCGCCTGCTGCCCGACTCGCCCGAGGCTCGCATGCGCGCGGCCGATGGCAGCGGGCTGGAAGGCACGCCGGGCGAAGCCAGCCAGGCCACGGGCGCGGCGCCCGGCCAGGGCGGTGCGCTGCAGCAGTACACGGTGGACCTGACGGCCCGCGCCAAGGCCGGCGAGCTGGACCCGGTCACGGGCCGCGACGACGAAGTGCGCCAGATGGTGGACATCCTGCTGCGCCGCCGCCAGAACAACCCCATCCTGGTGGGTGAGGCCGGCGTGGGCAAGACCGCCGTGGTCGAAGGCCTGGCCCTGCGCATCGCCCAGGGCGACGTGCCGCCGCCGCTGCAGGGCGTGGAGCTGCGCGTGCTGGACGTGGGCCTGCTGCAGGCCGGCGCCAGCATGAAGGGCGAGTTCGAGAACCGCCTGCGCGGCCTGCTGGACGCCGTGCAGTCCAGCACCACGCCCATCGTGCTCTTCATCGACGAAGTCCACACCCTGGTGGGCGCGGGCGGCCAGGCCGGTACGGGCGATGCCGCCAACCTGCTCAAGCCTGCCCTGGCGCGCGGCACGCTGCGCACCATCGGCGCCACCACCTGGGCCGAGTACAAGAAATACATCGAAAAAGACCCGGCCCTGACCCGCCGCTTCCAGCTCGTTCAGGTGCACGAGCCCGACGAGCCCCGCGCCGTGGACATGCTGCGCGGCGTGGCCGCCAAGCTGGAAAACCACCACCAGGTGCGCATTGCGGCCGACGCGGTGGCCGCGGCCGTCAGCCTGTCGCACCGCTACATTCCCTCGCGCCAGTTGCCCGACAAGGCCGTCAGCCTGCTGGACACGGCCTGCTCGCGCGTGGCCATGGCCCTGCATGCCACGCCCGCCCAGCTGGAAGCCGTGCAGCGCCGCATCGAGGCCCTGGGCGTGGAGCAGGAAGTGCTGCTGCGCGAGGCAGCCCTCGGCCTGCCCACGGCCGAGCGCCTGCAGGCACTGGAAACCGACCTGGCCAGCCTGCGCGAGCGCCAGGCCACGCTGGCCGAGCGCTTTGGCCAGGAAAGCGCGCTGGCCCGCCGCATCCTGGAAACCGAGGCCGCCCTCATGGGCCTGAAGCCGCCCGTCTTCTCCACCGGCGCCGCCGCAGACCCGTCCGCTGCGGCACCGGAGACGGCCGCCGAAGCCACCGCAACCGAACCTGCCGAGCCCCCCAGCGTGGCCACGCTGGAAGCGCTGCGCCGCCAGCTCGCCGAGCTGCAAGGCGATGCCCCGCTGCTGCAGCCCGTGGTCGATGCCGGCGTGGTCGCCGCCGTGGTGGCCGAATGGACCGGCATTCCCGTGGGCCGCATGGTGCGCGACGAGGTGCAGTCCGTGCTCTCGCTGGCAGACACGCTGGAGAAGCGCGTCATCGGCCAGCGCCATGGCCTGGAGGCCATAACGCGCCGCATCCAGACCTCGCGCGCGCGGCTGGACGATCCGGGCAAGCCCATCGGCGTATTCCTGCTGGCGGGTCCCTCGGGCGTGGGCAAGACCGAGACGGCGCTGTCCCTGGCCGAAGCCCTGTACGGCGGCGAGCAAAACCTCATCACCATCAACATGAGCGAGTTCCAGGAGGCGCACACCGTCTCCACCCTCAAGGGCGCGCCACCGGGCTACGTGGGCTACGGCGAAGGCGGCGTGCTCACCGAGGCCGTGCGCCGCCGCCCCTACAGCGTGGTCCTGCTCGACGAAATCGAAAAGGCCCACTCCGACGTGCACGAGATGTTCTTTCAGGTCTTCGACAAGGGCTGGATGGAAGACGGCGAAGGCCGCTACATCGACTTCAAGAACACCGTCATCATCCTGACCTCCAACGTGGGCTCGGACCTGATCGCCAACATGTGCCGCGACCCGGACCTGGCGCCCACGCCGGAAGGCCTGGCCCAGGCCGTGCGCCAGCCGCTGCTGCAGACCTTTCCCGCCGCGCTGCTGGGCCGCCTGACGGTGGTGCCCTACTACCCCATCTCCGACGCCATGCTGGAGCAGATCATCCGGCTGCAGATGCTGCGCATACAGCGGCGCATCGAGGAGCGCCACGGCGCGCAGTTCAGCTTCGACGAAGCCGCCGTGGACCTGGTGCGCCGCCGCTGCAGCGAGGTCGAGTCCGGCGCGCGCATGGTGGACGGCATCCTCACCCAGAACCTGCTGCCGCGCATGGCCACCCACTTCCTGCAGGCCACCGTGGAAGGCCAGGAACTGCAAAGCCTGCACGCCGGCGCCAGCGGCGACGACTTCACGCTGGACGTGCGCACCCGCGCTGCGGAGCCCGCATGAGCGGGCGCCGTCTTCCACGCGCCACCACGGCAGTGATTGCCGCCGCGCTGCTGGCGGCCCCGGCCGCACAGGCGCTGGACCTGGGCGCCATCGGACAGGCTGCCGACACTGTGCAGCGGGCCTCGGGCGCCGCCACGGCCGGCCAGCAGGCGCTGGAGGCCGGCCGCAGCGCAGCCAGCACGGCCACCAACGCGGCCACCGGTGCCGCCAGCGAGGCCCGTGCCTGGTGGGACCGCAACCAGGCCCAGCCCGAGGCGGCACAGTCACCGCCCTCCGGCGCCGCCCCCGTGCAGGACGACCAGGGCGGCCCACGCCGCGTCATGGCCGTGCTGGGCGACGCCTGGACGGACAGCGCCCGGCGCGGCCAGGCTGTGGTCGCGCTCATGGACCAGGGCCCCTACCTCGTGCAGCGCCAGGCCGCCCATGTGGCGCCGGCCAAGTCGCAATGGCTGGCCCTGCCGCGCGGCGACAGCACCGGCGTGGCCATCGAACTGCCCAGCGACCCCGACGGCACGACCTATGACCTGTCCACCGGCCGCGCGCGCCCCGGTGGCCGGGGCGTGCGCATCTTCGCCCTGTCCGTCCACGCCGACGTGCCCCAGCGCGCGGGCCGGCGCAGCCTCGACGCCATAGAGCAGCACGCCATGCTGCGCGCCAGCTCGGTGCGCACCGAATGGCCGCGCCAAAGCGGCGACATCCTGGAGCCCACGGGCGGCAAGCTGCTGGTCTGGGCCAGCGATGCCACGCAGCGCTTCCCTTCCGGCTTTGGCGCCGACGGGCGCCTGTTCACCGCCGACGACCCCATGGTCACCCTGCCGCGCGGCTACACCGTGGTCACGCTGGAGCCTCAGGGCCTGCGCTTCGACCGCGCCCGGGAAATCGCCCTGGCCTTCCACGCCGTCCAGCCCGCGCAGGACATCGACCTGTCCCGCCTGGGCGCAGGCGATGCGGCCCAGGCCCTCATCGGCCTCATTGCCGAGCGCCACCCGCTGGCCGCTGCCAGCGGCTTTGATGCCGGCAAGCTGCGCGCCGACTACGGCCAGCGCCTGCAGACCGCCGCCGAGCGCGGCGACAGCGCCGCGCAGGCCCAGGCCCTGGCAGAAATGGGCCAGCGCCTGGGCGATGGCCAGTACCGCGTTCTGCTGCCCGGCGGCCAGGCCTGGCCTGCCCGCACAGACCGGGGCCTATCCCCGCAGCTGCTGGCACGCGGCAGCGTCAACCTGCCCATGCCGCGCACCTGGCTGCGCGAGGACGGCCGCATCGCCATCACCAGCGTGGCGCCAGTCTCAGCCGCCGCCAAGGCGGGCCTGCAGCCCGGCAGCGACATCCTTGCCATCGAAGGGGAAAGCCCGGCCCGCTACCTGGACCGCATTGCCCCCGCCTCGCTGCGCGCCGGTGCCGACGCCCGCCGCGCCGACCTGCTGGCGCTGGACCTGGGCACGCCCGCCACGCTGAGCCTGCGCACCGCAGCCGGCACACCCCACAGCACATCCAGCAGCGCATCCGGCAACCAGGAACAGACCCTGCGCCTGGACGCCGCCCCCGCCGCAACCACGGCCCTGCCTGCGGCCGAGCCCGCCCTCGCCTCCTTCCTGCTGCGCAGCGCCCAGGGCGGCAACCTGGCCTACATCGCCCTCGACAGCTTTGCCGACGGCGCCACCGGCCAGCTCAACCGCTGGGAGGGCGCCTTGGCCGCAGCCACCCAGGCCAGGGTCACGGGCCTGGTCATCGACCTGCGCGCCCACCGGGGCGACGACGCCTACCAGCTGGTGCCCCACATGCTGGCCTCGCTCTACACGCGCGACAAGCCGCTGCGCATGCAGGACGCCGCCCAGCGCCTGTTCGACCCCGCCGCCCGCGTCTGGCGCAGCCGTGGCGGCCTGGGCCTGCCGGCCCAGCTGCCGCTGGCCGCCTCGGGCACGCCCTTCACGGCCCCCGTCGCCGTGCTCACCAGCCCCGGCTGCGCCGGCCCCTGCGAACTGTTCGCTGCCTGGCTGCAGCACAGCCAGCGTGCCGACATCGTCGCCACCAGCGCCACGGCCGGCGCCACCGGCCCGGCCACACGCGTGCACCTGCCGGCCGGCTTCATCGTGCAAGCCCCCCTGCTCGCAGAAACCGGCCCCGCTGGCGGCAACAACCCCGCCGCACAAGCCCAAGGCGTGCCCCCGCGCCTGCGCGTGCCCGTGGACGCGGCCTTCACCGCCTCCCTCCAGGCCGGCGGCGACCCGCTGCTGGATGCCGCCGTGCTGCACCTGGATCGCAGCCGCACCGCACAGGCGTCGCGCTAGACCCGCAATCCACCCTATTCCAAAGAGCTTCGACCATGCCGCTTGCCATTACGAGCCAACCCGCAGGATCTCAATTCGCCATCACCGCCGATGCGCAAATGCCCACCATTACCGTGACTGCCGTCTTGCAGAACGAAGCACTGCCTGCGGGAGCCACGCCCATCTATGAATGGTCGGCCACTTTGATTTACGACGGCGGCAGCGATGTCAGCAAGACACGGTTCGGAAACAAGCAGCGCACCCAGCACAGTCCCATCGCGTCGCAGACCAGTGCCAACCCCAGTTGGCGCATTCCCTTTACCGAAGTGCGAGGTGGCAGCCTTACCGTACAAGTCATCTTGCGTGCTGGAGGCTTGGAGCGCCGTGCCAGCGTCAGCTGGCTCATCGTGGGCCAAAACCCATCGAGCACGGCCATTCGAGCATTCGCCAACGGCATCGGTGCAGACAGAGTCGTGTTCCGCAAGAAGATGCGGCAGGAAAGTTCACTACATCAGTTCCTGTCACCTCCCGGCCACTGGCCCAAGTACAGCAGTGACGGCAAAGGCGGTGTGGGCCTTTGCCAGCTCACAACGCCACCGCCTACCGCAGACCAGACCTGGAGCTGGAAAGAGAATGTGCGCGGCGGCTGGACGCTTTATCAGGAAAAGGAGCGCATCGCCCGCAGCTACCCGCGCACCGTGCGCAAAAGCCAACAATTCAGCAACCTTGTGGCTGCCTGGAATCAGGCACGGGCAAGGCAGGGGTTGCCGGCCATTCCCGTGGAACTGCCGGACTACACGGCCGAGCAGTTGGAACGCGACACACTGCGCGGCTTCAACGGCTATGCCAATGGCCTCCACGAGTACCGCGTGCGCCAGCAGGACGGTCAGCTGTTTGTCACGATCAACCCCGCTGGAACACTGGGACTGGCTGAATGGGAACAGGTTCCGGTTTCAGAGCGCGGCACCAAGGGCGATCCCAACTATGTAGAAAACGTGCTGGGCAGGGAGGACTTTTAGCCATGCCCGCCCGTTCTATCGTCATTCACCTCATGAAGGCTTCCGCAGCCATGGCTGCCATAGCGATGGCCGTGGGCTGCTCTTCCAGCGCCGACCAGATGGAGGCCGCTGCACATCCTTCGGCCACACTCGCTACGGCAGCAACGGCCAAGGCACTCGACCCCACAGACCGCAGCCAGTATCGCTATCTGTATGCCGTGTACTGCAATGGCCGAGTGGATCGACTCGATCTGAAAAGACAGACCAAGACAGGCAGTTTTCAGCTCTCCGAGCGAAGTGGCGGACCACCTGCGGTGCCCGTGCAAAGCGCAAGCACCTCCTTCGCCGACAGCTGCCAGATTCGCCCCGCAGCTACGGGCGACATGCAGGATCAGGCCGCAGGCCTGGTGAATCTGGTGGCAGGCGATGGCAAGGGCGTCGCTGCCGATGGCCGACAGTCCTATCGGTTGCTGACGTTTTCCCTGCCCGGCTGGACCTTGCTCGGAACCCGTGACCTGGGCCGCTTCGAAAACGGCCAGCCGCACGTGCGCCGGGCCACAGACGGCTCCCTTGTCGCCGTCCACAAGCCGGATGGCGACCTGCGCACGCAGTTGACACAGCAGGCCAGGGCATACGCCGGTGGCGAATCCCTGGAGGATCTCCGGGCGGAGGAAATGTCGGCAGGCCGCGTGCTGCTGAGCTACCGCCTCCCGGGAGCAGACGGCTTGGGCTTTGCGCTGTCGGACCGCGAGCGCGCACTCACGGTGCCGTTGCAGGCGCTGCCCGGCCAAAGCCTGGCCCCTGGATGGCGCCTTGCGCCAGGCGGCCGCTACGTGCTGCTGACCCTGAACGAGCTCGTACCCATGGAACGGGGCCTGCAGCAGTTGGCCGCCACCGGCGAGATGCGCCTGTACGACGCACAAGGCCGCCAGCTGGCCACGCTGAACGATGCCCGCGTCGCTGGGCCCTCCATGGTCTTGATGCCCAAGGAAGACATGGACCGCGACACACCGCGCACGGCCGGCCACTGGCTCAACATCGCGCTCACCCCGGATGGACTGGCCGTGTTCGCCGATCCTCTGGGCAACTACCAATTCGTCGAACTGGGACATGTCTTCGGCCTGGACCCGGTCGTGGGCCTGGACGCCGACGACTACGACAGCCGGCTGCCTGGTCTGGTCTATGCAGCGCAATAAGCAATCCCTTTCCATGCACCGAAGCGCCACCGCCAGCGCCATCGGCTTGGCGCTGCTGTGCCCTGGCCTGGGCATGGCTGAGACGGCGGCCCCCACAGCACCCGTCCAGAGCCCCCACCGCTACCTCTACGCCGTGTACTGCAACGGCACCGTTGACAGGCTGGACCTGGTCCAGCAAACCAAGACAGGCAGTTTTCAACTGTCAGAGCGCAGCGGCAAGCCTGCGGCCATTGCCGCGCTGCCACGGCCAGGAGTTCGACCTGGCGGCTGCCTTGCCCGCCCTGTCGTCACGCAGGATGCGCAGGACAGCAGTGACGGGGTGGTGAACATCGTCGCCAGCAGCCGGCTGGACCCCGATGCGGACGGCCGCAAGCCCTACCAGCTGCTGACCTTCGCCCTGCCGGGCTGGACGCTGCAGCAAGCGCGCAATCTGGGCAGCTTCGATGCATTGCCCCGCCTGGCCCGCGCCGCTGACGGAACCCTGGCCGTGCAGCCCCAGGACAAGGATCCGGCCGCCGCCATGGCCACGCAGGCCCGGGCCTGGGCGGCAGCGGATGCGATGGCCTGGACCAGCGCCCAGGCATGGTCGGCAGGCAATGTGCTGTTGACCTATGCCTTGCCCGGGCAGCGCGGCATGGGCGCTGCGCTGGCACTGGGCGCCGAGGCGCGCATCGTGCACCTGGCCGAGTTCCGCAGCGGTGGCAACGACATCCTGCCCGACCTGCACCTGGCGCCGGGCGGCCGGTTCGTGCTGGCCAGCCTGAAACGCTCCGTCCCTCTGGGCGCGGGCCTGCGCAAGGTCGAAGCCACCGGGGAGCTACGGCTGTATGGCGCGGATGGCCGGCAGACCCGGGTGTTGAACCAGGCGAGCCTGGCCGGCAGCGTGCTGCCCCGGAGCCGGCCAGGCTCGCTGGACCCGGACCAGCCCAGAACCGACAACGACTGGTTCAACGTAGCCCTGACGCCGGGCGGCCTGGCGGTTTTCACCGACCGGCGCGGCAACTACCAGTTCATTGGGCTGGGCCAGCCCTTCGACAGCGACCCTGTCACGGATGACGCCCAGGATGACGCCGACGGCGCCCGTCCTGGGCTGGTGTACGCAGCCCGCTAGCAGCAGAGGACCTTCCAGCCACCCCATGCAAGCCCTTCATCGACCGGCGCACGCAGGCCCCGCCATCCAGGCCTGAAGCCCCGACCCCTCTTCCACCCCAAGCACCGCGAGATCCGACACCATGACACGCAGAGTCACCATCAACACCCCCCTGGCAGACCAGCTGCAGCTGCGCCGGCTGCAGGGTCGCGAGGAAATCAGCCATCTGTTCGCCCTGGAGATCGACCTGCTCAGCGAAAGCGACAGCATCGATCCCAAGTCCCTGCTGGGCAAGGGCGCCACCGTGGTGGTGGAGACCCAGGACGGCGGCAAACGCTACATCGATGGCCTGGTCACGGCCTTTGGCATGCGCGGCCAGGACGAGCACCGCAACTTCCTGTACCGCGCGCGCCTGTCGCCCTGGCTGTGGCTGGCCACGCGCCGCAGCGACTTCCGCATCTTCCAGAACAAGACCGTGCCGGACATCATCAACGAGGTCCTGGGCATCTACGGCCACCCCATGCAGCAGCGCCTGACGCGCTCCTACCGCACCTGGGAGTACTGCGTGCAGTACAACGAGACGGACTTCCAGTTCGTCTCGCGCCTCATGGAGCACGAGGGCATCTGCTACTACCACCAGCACAGCGCGGGCCAGCACGTGCTGACATTGGGCGACGACATCGTCGCCTCGCACGACCCGCTGCAGGGCGGCGCCGTCATCCCCTTCCACCCTCCGGGCAAGGCCGCCGTGGCGCGCGAGGAATGCATACACGCCTGGGAACTGCACCAGCGCGTCAAGCCCGGCCGGCACTACAACGACGACTACGACTTCAAGAAGCCCCGCGCCGAGCTGTCCAACATGCGGCGCAACCCGCCCGGCCATGCGCACGACGCCTACGAGATCTACGAATGGCCGGGCGGCTACACCGAAACCGGCGACGGCGAGGACTACATCCGCGTGCGCCTGCAGCAAAGCCTCACGCGCCAGAGCACGGTGCAGGGCAGCTCCAACCACCGCGCCATGGCGCCGGGCTACACCTTCACGCTGGACAACTACCCGCGCGGCGACCAGAACCAGGCCTACTTGGTCACGGCCGTGGACTACGCCTTCGAAGAAAACCCGCGCGTCAGCGACGGCGGCAGCGGCGAGGGCTCGACACAGAAATTCGTGCTCCAGGCCCAGCCCACCAGCCTGCCCTTCAAGCCCCAGCGCATTACCGCCAAACCACGCACCACGGGCCCGCAGACCGCCGTCGTCGTGGGCCCCGCAGGCGAAGAGATCTGGTGCGACCAGTACGGCCGCGTCAAGGTGCAGTTCCACTGGGACCGCATCGGCGGCATGAACGAGAACTCCAGCTGCTGGATGCGCGTGGCCACCAGCTGGGCCGGGCCGGGCTTTGGCGCGGTGCACATCCCGCGCATCGGCATGGAAGTCATCGTGGACTTCCTCAACGGCGACCCGGACTACCCCATCGTCATGGGCTGCGTCTACAACGCCTCCAACATGCCGCCCTGGGCGCTGCCGGCCAACGCCACGCAATCGGGCATCAAGACCAGATCCAGCAAGGGCGGCGCACCGGGCGCGGGCCTCAAGAACGGCCAGGGCGACGCCAACGCCATCCGCTTCGAGGACAAGGCAGGCGCCGAACAGCTGTGGCTGCATGCGCAAAAGGACCAGCTCACCGAAGTCGAGAACGACGAGGACAAATGGGTGGGCAACGACCGGCGCAAGACCATCGACCGGGATGAAACCAACGTCATCCACCGCGACCGCACCGAGACCGTGGACCGCGACGAGACCATCACCGTGCACAACAACCGCACGGAGCGGGTGGACCACAACGAGAAGATCAGCATCGGCGACAACCGAAATGAAGACGTCGGCATCGACGAGAACATCTCCATCGGCAAGAACCGCAGCAAGACCATAGGCCGCAACGAGAAGGACAAGATCGGCAACAACTGGTCGATCAAGGTGGGCAGCTTCAAGACAGAGACCATCGGACTGGCCTACATGCAGAACGTGGGCCTGGCCAAGATGGTGAACATCGGCGCCGCCTACAACGTCAATGTGGGCGCGGCCATGGTGGTGAATGTGGGGCTGAGCCAGAGCACGACGGTGCTGGTGGACCGTTCCGTCAGGGTCCAGGGCAACCAGCAGACCACGGTAGGAAAGCGCTACGCAATTCAGGCCGGCGACGAGCTCTCAATCACCGTGGGCGCTGCCAGCTTGGTAATGAAAAGCGACGGCACGATCACCATCAATGGCAAGAACATCGACGTGGTCGGCAGCAAGCACATCGGCCTCGACTCCAAGCGTATTGACCTGAACTGAGGAGTCCCGAATGGAGCGCCCTTCCCACGCAATGCCCAGTCCGGTGGAGTCCGCCCCCTTGCCGGAGGTGGTCAACCACACGCCCTGGCCCAGCCAGTACTTCCAGCATGTGGACCCACATGGCGAGATTTTTCACGTCATGGTCAGCCGCATCTCCTACACGCTGCGCGCGGTACAGAAAAATGGCGATCTCATAGAGCCCACTGTCCTGCCGCCCGAGCAACAGACACCGCTTTGCACCGCAGACGAGTTCTACGCAAACGTGAACATCAGCAGCGTGCTGCAGGAAAGCGATCTTGCTCCTTACAAGCCAAAGTGCGATGTCATCCTCACCAATGCCTTTGCATATACGCCAGACGGCAAGCCTCATGAGCGGTGGCCGGCCGGCTTCAGGTTTGCAGACAGCATCATCAAAACGCTTCAGGTCACCGGACCGCGGCAATTCGAGCGCTCTCTGACCAGCCTCGGAGCGCTGCGTCCCGGCGCCCCGAAACCGGTCACTCAGGTGCCGCTGTGCTATGAGCTGGCCTTCGGGGGCCCCAATGTCATTCGCCAGGAGCAACTTCTGCAAGAGTTTCTGGATGACAGGGACGACGTCAGGATCACAAAGTCCCAACGCGAGATCGCCCAACAGGCGCATGACGCGCTCCCCGCCTTCTACACGCCCAATCCGATTGGTTGCGGCAGGCTTCCCGAGGCGGTCCACGACGCCGACAAAGCCATTGCGAAACTGGAAACCCACACACAGCAGCAGCCCCAGTCCGCGCAGCACTACGCAGCGCCGCAGATTGAGGCCTTGAACCAGCCTTATGACGGACAGCAGGACTATCCGGTCGTAGGCGTGGGCGCCATCGGACGCTGGTGGAGTCCTCGGGTTTCCCTAGCCGGGACGCATGACGACGCATGGAAGCAATCCCAGTGGCCCAAAAGTCCTTTGGATCATGACTACCGCTACTGGAACTGTGCGCCGGAAGACCAGCAGATCGACTACCCGCAGGGTGGCGAAGAGGTCATGCTCCTGAACCTCATTCCAGCCGACAAATACCAGGGCATTTTCCGCTTCAAGCTACCCACGCAGGAGCTGCAACTGCTGGTACGCCTGAATGTGGGCGTGGTGATGTTTGCGCCCATGAACATAGACACGGTGATCCTGGATTTAGCGACCGGCACTGTGACTACCGTCAGGCGGGCAATCATCAGCGCCAAGACAGATGTCAGGCAGTTGGAGTTGGGCACCTGGCCCAAAGGCACAGGCATGGAACTGGATGCCGAAATGCAGCGTGCAGCCAGCGAACGCACGAAACCACAGGAGGCACGCCGTGGCTGACGAAAACATCGCATCCAAGGACGGGCGGTTTCGCATCGTTTCGCTCACCCCAGACGTATGCCTGACACCGAGCAAGAACGGCGTCCCGGTGCCCTACCCCATCACGCACCAGATGAACCAGAGCAGGCAGTGCTCTCCCAACGTCTTCCTGCAAGGCAAGCCTGTCTACCTGCACAACCAGAGCTATGTCGACAACGTCATGGGCGATGAACCCGGACAAGGCAAGGGCGTGGTCAGCCAGACCAATATGCGCATCAGCCACGACATAGACCACAGCAAGACCGTCTACGTCAATGGCCGGGCCATCGTGCGCACCGGCGACAAGATGTGGATGAACTGGAAGAAGCCCTGAAGCGCCATGGCCACCAGAAAAAAACAACTGCCTGCAGCGCAGTCACAAACTGCAC